>CAMNLN010000061.1 GCA_946543025.1 uncultured Verrucomicrobiota bacterium | reverse complement strand
CGCGCAGACTTTGCCTAACTACAATCGTACAAGAATCGTACAAGGCGATAACATACCATATTCCAGCCTTTTTCCGCAAGTCCGAAAACTTCGCCCGAACCGCGCACCGCTCGTCGTTCGGGCCTCCGCCTATCGGATGATGACCGAGAGGCCTTTCGGCGGGTCGGCGAGCGCCAGCGGTTCAACGTAGTCCCAGCCGGAGATCATGAATCCGTCCGGGCCAGGCGCGCCGCCGCGAACGAGCGCGTTCGTGAGAACGGTCCCGCCCGTCTCGTCAAGCGGCCAGTAGCCGACCAGACCCGCCTCCGTGCCGTACAGGCGGCTCCTGCAGTTGGCCGCGATCTCCTCGGCCGAGCACGCCCTGTTCCACACGCGCGCCTCGCGCATCGAGCCGTGGAGCATCCGCGAGTAGTCGCCCGGATAGGCGTCGTCCGTGCCGCCCAGCGTCAGCTTCAGCTGTGCGCTCTCCGACCACGGGGAGATCGTCGAGAAGTTCTCGAACGTCGAGTCAAGCACGCCGTTCACGTAGAGGCGCAACGTCGCCCCCTCGCGCGTCGCCGCAAGGTGCGTCCACGTGTTGAGCGGCGTTTCGGACGCGGACAACCGCCAGCCACCCGCGTTTCCATCTTCGTCATTCCCGCCCAGAAACACGCCGAAGTGGTTCATCTGGTTGAATCCGATCAGGAACCGGTGCGCGTCGCCGCCGTTCTTCCACTGGCTGAAAAGGAAGGACTCGCGCCCGAGCCACTGGCCGGACGGGTAGGCCGTCGGATAGACCCACGTCTCGAACGTGAAGTCCTGCACGTCGATTCCCACGCCCGTACGCATCACGTCGCTCCAGGCGCCGTCGAAGGACGGCATCAGCGTCCGGCCTTCGCGCGAGGGCGCGAGCGCCGGCGCAGAGTCGCTCGCGGACGACACGCCCTCGACGTACGCATGGCTTGCGCTCGAGACCCAATCGTAGACGCATCCGGCGTCGGCCGTTTCGCAGCACGGCCAATACCCTGCCAGCCCCTCTTCGTTGCCGACGAGCGTGCGGTTCATCGCCTCGGCGATCTCCTCGCCCGTCCGCGCCAGGTTCCAGGCGCGCAGCTCGCGCACGTCGCCGTTGAGCCGGAGCGAGTTGTTGAGCGCCAGCAGGCTGATGTTCGCCGGCGGCAGCGGGTCGTCGCACGCATACGACCCGGTACGCGTCAGCTTGCCGTTGAGGTACATCTTGACCGTGCTCCCCTCCCGCGTGGCCGCCACGTGGTTCCATTCGTTCGTCCGGATCGCGCCGGCGGAAAAGACGTGCGTCGCGTTGGTGGTCGCTCCGTTGCTGCCGATGCGCAGCGCCGGCTCAAGGCTACCGTGCCAATCGAAGCAGAGCGTCACCCACGACGGGTTGTAGCCGTTGGCCCACTGCCCGATGATGTAGCCGCGCGACTGCGGCGTCGGAGATGGAACGCGCACCCACGCCTCAAGCGTGAAGTCTCCGGCCGTCAGGCGCGCGTGCGTCGCGATGCCCGTGTTGGCGGTTGTCGTCCGTACGCGGAGGTAGCGGTCGGGCGACCAGCTGAAGTTGGCGTCCATGGCCGCCGCCGCGCCCGTCACCTTGTTGTACACGTTCGTGCCGTAGCCTTCGTCCATCGGCCAGTAGCCCAGCAGTCCGGCCTCCTTGCCGACCAGCCGCTTGTCGAAGTTGTCCGCGATCTCGTCGGCCGTCCGCGCCGTGTTCCACACCCGCACGTCGCGCATGTCGCCCCCGTACGCGCCATTGTACTGCGGAGCCGCGACGGCCAGCGTGAGCGGCGCGTCGGGCGCCGCCGCCTCGGCGTTGGCGCTGTTGACCGTGCGCGTGGCCGAGAGCAGACCGTTCGTGTAGACCGCCACCGTGCCATGGTCGCGCACGATCGCCACGTGCGTCCACTCGTGCAGCGGAACATCCTCGGCCGCCGCGTACGCGCGATTCGCGGACGAATTGCCGATGAAGAGGGCCGGCCTCAGCGAATTGTGCGCGAACGCAAACCCCAGCCATCCGGCATGGCCGAACTCGTACTGCCCCATCCAGTAGATCGGCGCGTCGCGCCGCGAGGTCGGCCGCAGCCAGGCCTCCACCGTGAACTGCACGCCCGTCAGCCGCACGTCCGCCGTCACGGCATGGCCGTGATCTCCCCAGTTGGAATGGAACGCGCGGGCCGGGGCGAGCGGCGGCAGGCGCGGTCGCTCCGTGAACTTCGCGTCGATCTCCGCGTCCTCCACCAGCCGGTACTGCGGCGGCACCACGAGGTTGAGGCCGTCCGCCCAGTTCCGCGCGAGGCCGTCGTGCGCGTCGGAGAACGGCACGTAGGTGAACAGGTTCTCCTCGTTCCCGCGCAGGCGCTTCGCGTAGTTGGCCGCGATCTCCTCCGCTGTCCGCTCCGTCGTCCAGACGCGCACGTCCGAGAGGCGGCCCTGGAACACGCGGTCGTTGTTGGCGTTTTCCGTGTTGTTCAGCCCAGAATGCTGGTTGCCGATCGTCTGCGATCCGCCCGTCGGCGCGGCGAGGAACGACCCTCCGTTCACGGCGTTCGTCTCGGAGACGAACTGGCCGTTCACGTAGAACTTGATGGACGTGCTCGTCCGCGCCATCGCCACGTGCGTCCACGTGCCCACCGGGATCACGCCGCCGTCCCCGGCCGCCTCGTACCAGCCGCGCGGGCTCGCGTGGAACGAGCACAGCCGCCCGCCGTAGATGAGGAAGATGTACCGTCCGTTGCCGCCGCCCATGTTGGCGTAGATCCAGTTGCCGTACGTGCCGTTCGACTTGACGTTCTTCGACGGCTTCACCCACGCCTCCACGGTGAAGTCCTTCACGCCGGACGGGAACTGCCCGTGCGCCGCGCCCATGCCGTTCGTGGGGAACGTATCCGTCGCCCAGTCGGCGTTCTTCAGCACGACGGCGCCGCGCGCCGTCACGGACAGCAGCGCAACGCCTCCAATCGCCGCCGCAATCGTCAACAATCTCTTCATTCTTGCGCTCTTTCTCTTCGGCGCGCGCCGTTCGCGCGGCGCGCAGACTTCACCCGGACATGACTGTACCGGAGGACATGCTATCACATTCCAGCCTTTCTCGCAACTGCCCTCGCCCATACACGCCGGGCAAACGAAATATGCTATACTTTTCCCGGCATGATCGACCTTTCCACAGACGAATGGCGGACGGCGCTGCGCCTCGTCCGCACGGCGCTCGACGACGGCACGGACGCCGCGCGCGCCGCCGCGTTCGACTTCCTGCGCACCGCAGAGTCCAAGCGCCTCATCGGCCTCGCCCATCTGCTCCAGCCAGGCACCACCCCGCGCGCCATCCAGGCCGCCCTCGTGCCCCTTGAGCGCGTGGACAAGCGCGCCAAGGTCACCGACGCCGAGATGGGCATCCGCACCACGGACAACAAGTCGCGGCCCGCGCATCCGCCGGCAGGCGATCGGCTTGTCGTCGTCGCCGACAACATCCGCTCCGCCTTCAACGCCGGCGGCATCTTCCGCACGGCCGACTTCTTTGGCGTCGAGCGCCTCATGCTCTGCGGCTACACCCCCGGTCCGGACAACCCGCAGGTGAAGAAGACCGCGCTTGGCGCGGACGAGACCGTCTCATGGGAACACGCCGGCGACATCCGCGACATCATCGACCGCCTCCACGCCGAGGGCCATGTCGTCTACGCCCTCGAGACGGCCGACGGCGCCGCCGACATTTCAACCGTCACGCCGACCTTCCCCTGTGCCCTTCTCCTCGGCAACGAGCGCTTCGGCCTTGATCCCGACGTCGTGGCGGCGGCCGACGCCGTCTTGGAGATTCCCTCCCACGGCATGAAAAACTCGCTCAACGTCGTCTCGGCATTCGCCGTCGCCGCCGCCTTCTTCCGCCGCGTTATGCTATAATCTTCGCATGAAAAAGCAGCTCGTCCTGACCTTCGCCCACGCCCTCGGCCTCGTCGCCTTCGGTCTCACCTTCAACGTCGAAAAGGGCATCCGCTACTCGGACGCCGCCGCGCGCTGCGTCCTCGACGTCAAGTGGCCCGCCGGCGTCACCAACTTCGCCACCGTCGTCAACTTCCACGGAGGCGGGCTCGTGGGCGGCAACAAGCACGCGGCGCGCTGGCCCGAAGAAGCGGCCGACAAGGATCCCGTCGCGTTCGTCGCGGCAAACTACCGCCTGCTCAAAGACAAGAAGACCGGCGAAACAGCCACGCCCGAGGAATGCGTTTCCGACGCGGCCGCCGCCGTCGCCTGGACGCTCGACAACATCGCCCGCTACGGCGGCGACCCGAAGAAGGTGTTCGTCACGGGCATTTCCGGCGGCGGCTACCTCACCGCGATGGTCGGCCTCGATCCGAAATGGCTCGCACGGTACGGGCACGCCCCCGCCGACCTCGCCGGCATCGCCCCGATGACGGGACAGATGACCAAGCACTTCAACGTGCGGAAGATCGGCTTCCGCGACGCCGACCCGCAGTTCCAGCCGAAGATCGACGAATGGGCGCCCCTCGCCTACGCCGGCGGCACGAACCTGCCGCCCGCCTGCTTTCTCACGGGCGGACGCGACGTGGAATGGAAATGCCGCGTGGAGGAGAACGAGCTGCTCGCCGCATCGCTCCGCAGCTGCGGCTACCCGAACACCGAATTCCACGAGACCGAGGGCAACCACGGCGGCGGCGTGCGCCCGTCCGCCTACTTCCTGCGCGATTTCGTGATGAAGACGTGCGACACGGGCGCGGTCGGACGCTTCGCGGACGGCGAGCGCGTACTCTTTTGCGGCGACTCGATTACTCACGGCGGCAAGTTCGTCTACTATCTTCAGGTCTTCCAGGACCTGCGCCACCCCGGCTCGAACGTCCGCCTCATCAACGGCGGACGCAGCGGCGACACCGCCGGCGGCGGGCTACGCCGCTTCGACCGCGACGTCATGTCCTTCAAGGCTGACCGCGCGTTCCTCATGTTCGGCATGAACGACATCAACCGCAACTGCTGGAAGAGCGCCGAGCCGTCCGAAAAGGAGACCGCCGCGCGCAAGAGCGCGATCGAATCCTATCGCGCGAACATGACAAAGCTCACGGAAAGGTTCCTCGACGCCGGAATGAAGACCGTCCTGATGACGCCCTCGCCCTACGACCAGTACGGCGTGTTCGAGAAGGCGAACCTCCCCTTCTGCAACGACCCAGGCCTCGCCTCCTGCGCGACGATCGTGCGCGAACTCGCCGCCGCCCGCAACCTCGGCCTCGTGGAATTCCACGCGCCGCTCACGCAACTCTTCAAGGACCACGCGGCGGACTACCACTTCTGCGCGGACCGCGTCCATCCCGGCAACGAGGGGCATCTCATCATGGCCGCGCTCGTCCTGGACGCGATGCACGTTTCCCCGCTCGTCGCGCGCGTGCAGATCGACGCCGCGAAGGAAACGGTCGCCAAAGTGGGGCACGGCGAGACGATGAACGTCGCCGTCACCGCGCTCCGCGCAACCCCGAACGAAGTCGCCTTCACCTACGCGCCGAAGGCGATGCCCTTCCCGAAACTGCCCGAATACGAGAGGGCCGTCGCGCTCTACCCGCTCACCGAGCGGCTGAACCTTGAAGTCTTCGCCGTCACCGGCCTCGCGCCCGGCAGCTACGACCTCGCCTTCGACGGCGTGAAAGCCGGCACGTTCTCGGCGGATGAATTCGCTGCCGGCGTGAACGTCGCGCTCCTCGACACGCCCAACCAGAAGCGTGCGCAGACGCTCGCCGATCCGATGCGTCGCCTGCATGCCAACCAGACGCGCGTCCGCCAGGTGATGCTCGTGCAGCTCATGCTCCAGGACAACAAAGTGGACGCGGCCGACCGCGCGGCAGCAGACACCTGGCTTGCGAACTGGCTGGAAAAACAAAAGAAGAACGAGTGGTACAACGGCGTCAAGGCATGGGTGGACGGCTATCAGGCCAGCCGCGACGAACTCCCCGCGCTCCAGGCCGAGGCCGACGACCTCTACGAGCAGATGGGCGCGGTACGCCCCGCCGTCTCGCGCGTCACGATCCGTCCGGCAAGGTAGTCTTCACGTCAGGCCGCCCGTTTTCCGTAATGAGCCGAAACGCCTCGGCCGTCCTGATCCAGCCGTAGTCGACGGGTTCGGTCGGCGGGAAAAGCCTTTCCCACAAGTTCTCGTCCGGGCACAGGTATGGCATCCACGCGCCATCCGGCATGAGCGTTCCCTGCCGATAGCGCCGATAGAACGCCGCCGTGCCAAGCAGCCTGAACCGGAGATCGGGATTGTCGGCGTCCGCGCCCTCGGGCGCGACGGCCACGTGCGCCACGCGCGGCCCTTTCACGCCCTTCGGCCACGCGAACGAAAAAATCGTGGGGGCATCGAGCGTCACGTCGGCCGTCGCCACGCGCAACGCCGCAGACTTCGGGCTGTACTCGCGGAACTTCGGATCGAGCAGCCACAGGCTCGCGCGGAAGCGCCCCTTCGGCACGGGCCTCCCCTCGAACGGCCGCCATTCGACGACGGCGCGGTAGACGCCGCCCGTGCAGGAAACCGTCGTAACGGGCGCGAGCGGCAGACGGTTACGCGCCGTGTCCGCGCCACGCGGGTTCACGTAGCGCACGGTCTTCGCGCCGTCGCGATACGCGCTCTCTTCGGTCACGCGCCGTCCGCGCCGGCGGATCGCCGCATAGTTGCCGGTCTGCGGATTGAACGCCACGAAGCCGTACTGCGGCAGGATCACGTCGCCGAGGCCCGCGTCGCCTGTCCGGGCCGGCCAGTCGCGCGCGTCGCGGTTCGCGAGCACTGTCATGCCCGTGGACCAGACGACCTTCACGTGGCGCGGATCGCCGTCTGGGAACGCGGCCTCGCGCACCGTCGCGGCGGCGATTTCCCGAATCACGTGCTGCGCGAGCCAGTACTTGCGCACGATCTGCCGCAGACAGCGCGGCTCGTCAATCGGCTCCAGAATGCCGGCCTCGGCCTTGTAGGCATCGCGGTTGTAGCAGTCCGCCATCAGCGAATGGCCGTTCATGATCTCGCAGGAAACGTAGTCGTCGGAGTCGATGCCATGGCAGTCCTCGCCGCGCGCGCCCTCGAATCGCGCGCTGTAGCCCGCGCCGTGGAGGGACATGCGATCGTGCCAGACGAGCGGGAACCATGGCACCTTCGTGACGAGCCCCGTGCCGCCGACGGTCATCCAGCGGTAGACGTCCGGTTTGTGCGAAAGATACATCCACTGGCAGTCGCCGCCGTCGAGGTGCCCTGCCAGATAGTCGCATGGCGCCTCGCTGGAGACAAACGCGGGACGGTTCGCGGCGGCTCCAAGCAACGAGCGGGCGACATCGAACATCCGTGCGTTCGCGGCCGTATTCGAGACAAGAGGATGGGCGCGCCCGACGCTGTCTCGGCAGGTTGCGCTCGATGTCGCCATGCTGCCCGTCACGTCCACAAATGTCGTGTCCGGGCAGAATCCGTCCGCCAGCAACGACGCGACCTGATAGGAGATCGAGGCCGGGGCGTACTCCGGCAAAAGCCGGTAGCTCTGCTCTTGATACGGCGGATTGATCCAAGCCTTGATCGGACGCCCCTTGGCATCATGGCAGATCTTGGACCAATCGAACCACGGCGAGTTGGTATAGCAGTCGATGACGTTCAGATGCACGCCGAAGCTCCAGCCGTTTTCGTGCGCGGCGGCGCAGGCGTGCTTCAGCTCGTCGGCCGAGCCGAACGTCGGCGACGGCGGATAGACGTCCGGCAGGTGACGGTCAAAGCCGTAGCGTTGCCAGCAATGGACGTAGAAGAGCAGGTCGTCGCGCAAGCCATACTCCGCGCAGCGGCGGATAAGCCGCTCGTGCTGGGCGAACGTTCCGTTCCACGTGTCCACGCAGAAGCGTCCGGCCTTGGCCGCAAAACCGGGAGACGGTGTTTCGACGAAATGTCGCCGGCAACGGAGGGCGCAGTCGAACGCGCCTGCGCGGCCCGGCACGAACGTGAACGTCGTCGGCTGGCTGCACGCGAAGCCGAAGGATCCTATCTTCGGTTCAACAAACAACGCGTCGGGCGCCGTGGTGGTGGCGAGGACGAGCGAAAGTCCGTCGGCGAACTCGAAGCCCGCGTACCGCGTGGCGTTCTGGTGGCCGTTCAGCGGCACGTGCAGACGTCCTGGCTCCTGCACGTAGTAGCCGTAACCGAAGAAAAGTCCTTTCGGCATCTCGGAGCAGCGTCCGAACGACACGCGGCCGAACGCCTCCGGGTCGCCCGCCACCTCGGCCACGAGCGCATCGCCCGCCGCGCGAAAGGAGACGGCGGGCGCGACGCCATTTGTCGGCGGCACGCAGACGAATGGCGCGAAGGAGAGCGTCGCGCCTCCCGCGCGGAAAGACACGCTACCGGCGGAATCGACCGAAGCCGAGATTCCGCCGCCGAGGTCGAATTCGTCCGCCGCCGCCGCAAGCACGAAAGCGGCCATCCAGGCTACATGCATGAGTTTCATTTTTTCTGTCCTGACACACGGAAAAGTCTACCAGTTCCTGCCGTTACTGTCCACGGCAAGAAAGTCTCTTCCGCAACGGACGGACGGTATGGTATACTTCCCGCGATGCGACTTTCCATCGTCATACCCGTACTCAACTCCGAGCGGACGCTCGGCGACTGTCTGGCGGCCATTGCCGCGCAAACCTTGCCGCGCGCCGACTACGAAATCGTACTCGCCGACGCCGGCTCCGTCGACCGCACGCTCGATATCGCCCGCGCCGCCGGTGTAGACCGCATCGTCCCCAACCCCCTCAAAACGGGCGAAGCCGGCAAGACCGCCGGCATCAAGGCCGCCGCAGGCGAAATCATCGCCCTCATCGACAGCGACAACATCCTCCCTGACCCCACCTGGCTCGAACACATGCTCGCTCCTTTCGCCGACCCCGACGTGCTCGCCACCGAACCCATCGCCTACGTCTCGCGTCCGCAAGATCCCGCCCTCACGCGCTACTTCGCCCTACTGGGCATGAACGACCCCATCTGCCTCTTCACGCGTAACTACGACCGCACCTGCGCCGTCACCGGCAAATGGACCGGTCTTTCCGTCGAGACCGAAGACAAGGGAGACTGGCTGAAGCTGCGCCTCGCCGCCGACGCGCTCCCGACGATCGGCGCCAACGGATTCGTCTTTCGCCGCGCGCTCCTCGACGGCGCGAATTGGGACCCCTACCTCTTCGACATCGATATCCTCTACGAACGCATCCGCCGCGACGGACGCGCCGTCGTCGCAAAGGTCAAGACAGGCATCGTCCACCTCTATTGCGCGCGCCTCGGCGACTTCGTGCGCAAGCAGCGCCGGCGCATACGTGACTTTCTCTTTTTCGCGCAGGAAAAGCAACGTACCTATCCATGGGACAAGCAGCGAAAGACGGGCATCCTCCTCTTTTGCCTCTCCACGGTCACGCTTGTTCCCCTCGTCGTACAGGCGCTCGTCGGTTTCTGCCGCCGCCCCGATCGCGCCTGGCTCTACCACGTGCCAGTCTGCTGGGTCACGCTTTGGGTCTACGGCTGGGGGACACTCTCGAAGCTATTCGGTCGCCGCCAGGCTCCCGTCGACCGCAGCCAGTGGCAACGGTAGCCTCAATGCGGACGGACGGCGACGAGCCGCAGTTCCGGCACGGGACCGTCTGGGCCGTAGTCCGAAGCCAGCAGCGTGAACAACAGGTCAAACCGCGCCGCCGCATGCGCGCGCAGTTCCTCCGCGTCGCATCCGTGGTTCCACCAGACGGCGCGGGGGATCGATCTGTTGACGAACGAGAACGATACGTGGCGGCCGTCTATCCCCATCGGCCGAATGTCGGCGAACGCCACGTCCTGAAGCCCGAACACAGGTTCGGGATTTCCTTCTCCGAACGGTTCGAGCCGCGTCAGTTCGCCGCAGAGGCCGAGCGTCAGGTCGGACGGCTCCACCCATCCGTCGAACGCGACAGCGGCCGCATCGGGCGCAGCGGCGCATTGGGCCGCACACGCATCGGCGAAGAGCCTCTTGAACTCGTCGTAACGCCCCGGCTGAACCGTAAAACCGCCAGCGGCGGCATGTCCGCCGAAACGGACGAGCGTCCCGGCGGCAGCCGTGAGCGCGTCATGGACGTTGTAACCGTCCGGCGCGCGGGCGGAGCCGTGGTCGCCAACAACCACCGCCACCGGCACGTGCGCCGTCTCCATGACGCGTGCCGCCACGATTCCGGCGACGCCGGAATGCCAGTCTTCGCCGCGCGCCACCACGGCGGCGACGCCCTCCAGCGCGCCGCATTGCTCGCGCACGGCCTGTTCCATGCGCAGTTCTTCCGTCTTGCGCAGCGCGTTGAACGAATCGACCTTCATGGCCAGCTGGCGCGCCTCCTCGCGATCCTCCGTCATCAGGAGCTCGTAGGCCACGCGCGCCGTATCCATGCGTCCGGCGGCGTTGATCCGCGGCGCGAGCATGAACCCGAAGTCCCGCGCACCGAGCGGCGCGGCGCGGCGGGCGGCGCGGTCGTACAGCTCGCGAAGCCCGACCGGCGCGCACGTGCGGAAGGCAGACAGCGCCTGAGTCACGAGGATGCGGTTCTGGTCCGTGAGCGGCATCAGGTCGGCGACGGTGGCCAGTCCCGCCAGAACAAGCAGAGGCCCGGCGAATTTGCCGCCGGAGTAAAGACCGCGCGCGGCCGCTTCCTGCGCAAGCGCGGCCGCGAGGAAGAAGGCGACGCCTGCTCCGCACAAGCCTTCGCATCCAGGCGCAGCCGCCACGCGGGGGTTGACGAGCGCGTCGGACGCGGGCAGTTCCGATCCCGGCAGATGATGGTCGGTGACGACGACGGCGATGCCACGCGCCTTGAGCGCCTCGATCTCGCGCGGCGCGGTGATGCCGTTGTCGACGGTGATGACGAGAGCGACGTCCGGCTGCTCGGCCAGAAGGCGGGCCAAGGAAGCTTCCGTCATGCCGTATCCCTCTGTGAATCGTCCGGGAATAAAAGCCTCCGCCACCCCGCCCAACTTCCGCAACGTCCGCACGAGGATCGCCGATGCGCATACGCCGTCGGCGTCGTAATCGCCGAAAACCACGATCTTCCGGTGCGCGGAGACATACGGGAGGATCACGTCCGTCGCCGCCGGGATGCCGGGAAGTTGGGCGGCGCGGACCAAGCGAGCAAGCGCAGGATCGAAAAAGGCATCGATCGATTCGGGCAGCAGACCGCGCGCCGCGAGCAGGCGCGCAAGGATCGGCGAGATTCCCCTCTCCTCAAGCGTCTGCCGGACAACGAGATCGACAGGACGTTCCTTCCATGGCGGCCCAGCAACCATGCGCTACTTCTTCGCGTCCAGCATGCACTTGACGGTGGCTTCTGCCGCAGGCTTGTCGTTGTCGTTAAGATAGCCGGTCAGCTTGAATTCGCCAATGATCGACTTGATGACCTTGTTTTCCACCACGGTCGTCAACTTGTCTCCCGGATGGAAGGACTGGCGGAACTTCGCGCCGTCGACCGTCACGAGCACGAAAAGGGGCGGCTCGCCGTTCGGCCCCTTCTTGACCAGCTCCGTCGCCACAAGGGCCGCGCCGGCCACTTGCGCCATAGACTCGATCAACACGACGCCGGGCACCACGGGATTGCCGGGGAAATGCCCCTTGAAGAAGTCGTTCTTCTCTGCCGTGTAGGTGTAGGTTCCGATCGATCCCGTCTCGTCGGCGGCGATCAGCTCGTCGATGAACAGGAACGGCGAACGGTGCGGCAGCAGGTCGATGCCCTTCAGATGGTATTCGTTCTTGAATTTCGGGAAATCCATGGTTGCTCCTCAATACTTCTTGAAGACGAGAATGCCGTTGTGGCCGCCGAATCCGAGCGAGGAAGAGAGTGCCGCGCGGATGTCCTTCGCCACGCCCACGTTCGGCGTGTAGTCGAGATCGCACTCGGGATCGGGGTTCTCGTAGTTGATCGTCGGCGGGATGAACGACTCGTCGATCGCAAGGGCGCAGAACGCCGCCTCCAGCGCGCCGGTCCCGCCCAGCAGATGTCCGGTCATCGACTTCGTCGAGGAGATTTTGATGGACTTCGCATGATCTCCGAACACTTCCTTGAACGCCTTCGTCTCCATCACGTCGTTAAGCTGGGTCGACGTGCCGTGGGCGTTGATGTAGTCGATCGTCGTCAGGTCGGTGACGTCCGCGTCCGCGAGGGCGATCTTGACGGCCTTCACCGCGCCAGCTCCCGAAGGGTCAGGAGCGGTAATGTGGTAGGCGTCGCACGAGGCGCCGTAGCCGGCCAGCTCGCAATAGACGTGCGCGCCGCGCGCCTTCGCGTGTTCCTCCGATTCGAGGATCAGGACGGCGGAGCCTTCGGACATCACAAAGCCTGCGCGGTCGGCGTTGAACGGGCGCGAGGCCTTCGTCGGGTTGTCGTTGAACGCCGTGCAGAGAGCGCGCATCTTCATGAATCCGCCCGTGCAGTACTCGTCGATCGTCGCCTCGGTGCCGCCCGCCACGACAACGTCCGCACGGCCCGCGCGGATCAGGTCGAGCGCGTAGCCGAGAGCGTCCGTGGATGACGCGCAGGCGGTCACGATCACCTGCGAGGGCCCCTTCGCGCCGAGCGCGATGGCGACGTTGCCCGCGCATTCGTTGGGGATGAGCGAGGGAATCATCGTTGGGAGCAGACGGTCGGGCCCGCGGTCAAAAAGCGTCCTGAAACCGGCGAAGTTGACGTCCATGCCTCCGATGCCGTTGCCGAAGATCGTGCCGACGCGATCCATGTCCGGCCTGTTCTCGGCGGTGTAGCCCGCGTCCTGCCACGCTTCCAGCGCGGCGGCCACGGCGTACCGGGAAAAGAGGGCCATGTGGCGCGCGGCCTTGCGGTCGATGATATTTGCCGAATACGCCTCGAAGTCCTTCACCTCTCCCGCCACCTGGCAGGTACAGCGCGAGGGATCGAATTTCGTGATGCGCCCGATTCCGCTCTGGCCGGCCTTGATGGCAGCCCATGTCGCGTCCTTCCCGTTTCCGCACGGCGTCACCATGCCGAGCCCCGTCACAACCACTTTCTTCTTATTGCTCATTCCATTCAAACCTTTCAACTTTACTTTTAATTTTAAGATCGCTTTCAGTTCGCTCGTCCCTACACCCTTGGCCACTCCGTCAGAATGCCGCCGTAGGTGAGGCCCGCGCCGAACCCGACAAGGCAGATGCGGGCACCCTCCTTCAGCTCGCCGCGCCGAACGGCTTCGTCGAGCGCCACGGGGATCGAGGCGGCGGAGGTGTTGCCCGTCGTCTCGATGTTCATGAAGAACTTGTCCATCGGCAAGCCCATGCGGCGTCCGACAGCCTCGAGGATGCGTCCGTTCGCCTGATGCGCGAAGATGCGGTCCAGCTCGGACGGCACAAGGCCCAGCTCGTCGCAAAGCCCGCGCACCACGGCGTCCATCGTCTTGACGGCGAAATTGAAGACGGGCCGCCCCTGAAGGATCAGAAAGGGAACCGGAACCTGGCCGGGCGCGGGAATGACGCGCGCGCCGCCGGCCCGCGAGATGAACTCGTAGCCGGAGCCGTCCGCGCCGAGCTTCACGGTGGCATGGGGCGTCTGGTCTCCGTCCGCCCCTACCACCACCGCGCCGGCGCCGTCGCCGAAAAGGATGCAGGTGGCGCGGTCCGTCCAGTCGACGATGCGCGAAAGCGTCTCCGCGCCGATCACGAGCACCTTGCGGTCAGGGTGCGCCGCCACCCAGCAGCGGCCTTGATCGAGCGCGTAGATGAAACCCGCGCAGGCGGCCTGCAGGTCGCAGGCGCCCGCGTTCTTGCACCCCAGCGCGTCCTGCACCAAGCAGGCCGTCGCAGGGAACGTGTTGTAGTCTGGCGTGGAGGTGGCGACGATGATGAGCCCGATCTCGTCCGGCATCGCGCCTGCCGCCTCCAGAGCCTTCTTCGCCGCCTTCACCGCCATCGTCGACGTGCAGTCGTCCGCTTCGGCGATATGGCGCGAATGGATGCCCGTATGCGAATGAATCCACTCGTCAGACGTGTCAAGCGACCGCGCCAGGTCGTCGTTCGTGACGACCTTCGGCGGCAGGTAGCTTCCTGTGCCCAATATCTTCAACTGCTGTTCCTTTCACCAGTGCCCAGTGCCAAGGCATAACGACAGCGCCCCGGCGATTGGATGAATTATAGCATAAAACCCGCCATCCGCCAACATCG
>CAMNLN010000060.1 GCA_946543025.1 uncultured Verrucomicrobiota bacterium | reverse complement strand
CCTTGACCTCCATCTCGTCCATGAGGAAGTACTTCTTGTCGCCCATCACCTCGGGCGTCACGCGGATTTCCTCGAAGTTCTCGTCCGTGAACACGAACGCCGAGCCGTCGTCATACGAATAGGTCACCGACCGCTGCAGCAGCTCGGGCTTCTCGAACTTGTCGCCCGACCGGTAGGAACGGGTCATGCCGCCGCCCGTCATCATGTTGCGCAGGCGGCAGTTGTAGATCGCCTGTCCCTTGCCCGGCTTCGAGAAGTCGAACTCCACGATTTCCCACGGCTCGCCGTCGATCAGCAGCTTCACGCCCTTGTGCAGCTCGCCCGCGCCAATTACTTCGCCCATCTGTATGCTCCTTTGGTTGTTGAAATACGGCGTCATTATACACGATTATGCGCCTGCGGGCAAGCCGGGACACGCGTACGCGCAACCTGACCGCGGATTTGCCATTCCGAACGAGACGGCTGACGGCACGAACATCAACCTTTTGGAGAAACGACCTCCAGGGCATGGCCCGGACAGCAGTACACGCACGCGCCGCACCCGACGCAGGCGGCCGCGTCGACGACAGGGCGACGGACCGCCGTCCCGTCCTCCGTCTTCTCTTCCACCACCTTGACGGCCTGGTAGAGGCAGTGTTTCTGGCAAATCGCGCACGCATGCTTCTCCTTGTACGCCAGGCACTTGGACTCCCAGCCCGAAACAAGCGCCGCCCGCCCGATCTTTTCGCTTGCCTTCTCTTCCGCCGAAAGCCTGAGGATCGCCCCCGTCGGACAAACCTCGCCGCAACGCGTACACCCCTTCTCGCAGTATCCGCGCGTAAAGTCCATCACCGGCATCATCGTTCCGCCGATCCCATACTCGAGCGTTGCCGCCTTCAGCACTTTCGTCGGACATTTTGCCACGCACAGGTTACACCCTGTGCAACGCAGACGCAGACGCCTTCCGCCGTCGGATCCCGGCGGCGGAATCGCTGCGCACGTCTGCGTTCTCGCCATCGCGGTCTCTCCCATTGCCGCGTACACCCCGGCGGCCGCACCCAGGAGAAACCCCCGTCGCCTCATCTCCATGACAACGCCCCCTTCCGGCAGGTTCCGATGCAGCTGAAACACCTCACGCACCGGCTCTGGTCAATTTTCCCCCTCGACACGTCGATGCACTCCGCCTTGCACGTCTTTGCGCAGAGTCCGCATGTCACGCACTTCGCCTTGTCCAGCCGAATCCGAACCGGCGCCTTTGCCGCCAGCAGCCCCAACAGCGCACCCGCCGGGCAGACCGTGTTGCAGAAAAGCCGTCCCCGCATCGCCGCCGCAACGGCCAGCGCAACGAACGAAACGCCCGCCACGCCCAACGCCGACCAGCCGCGCACGAAGATCTCGCTCTTCAAGATGCATGGGCACCCCCACTTCATGCAGAGATCGGCCACCGCGTTGGCGCACACCGCCGCCAACGGCTCGAAGAGATGCGTCGCGATCCTTCCGTAGGCACTGTACGGTTCCACGACGCCGGCGAGAGCCGCGCCGCCGCACAGCACAAGAACCGCGAACAGCGCGGCAGACGCCGCCCGCACGACCGTTCGCCCCGGCCGGTAGGAAAAGGACGCCCTTCTGAACCGACGCCGTACCCACAGCACGATATCCTGAAAGACGCCGAGAGGGCAGACGACCGAGCAGTAGATCCGCCCCGCAAGCGCCGTCACCCCCGCCACCGCGCCGACGGCAACAAGGTTGAACGCCAAGCAAGCAGGCACAAACTGAATCCGCGCCAGCAGGCCCGTCCCGTCCGCGAAGCCGAGAAAGAAGAGATTGAGGCCGACAAAGACCGCCCCCGCCGCCACGATGCGCAACGCCCTCAGCACGGCAGCACCCCTTTCCCGTCAAGCCGGCCACCTTTCGCCAGATAGACCTCGCGGACGTGCTTGACGGCCTCGGCAATCTTTTCCATCTCCGTCGGGATCCTGAACACCCACTGCGGGCATCCCTCCTTGCACTTCTTGCACCCGGTGCAGCGATCTGCCCGCGCATGCGCGGGAATCGTATTGTAGTAGCTCAAGAGGAACGCGCGCCGCAGCTCCTGCGAATCGTTCGGGCCGCCGTCGTCCTCCGGAACGCGTCCCTCGCCCTTGAACGAGTTCCACCACGTGAACACCTCGGGGATCTGGATGCCATAGGGGCATTCGCAGTACCGGCAGTTGGTGCAGGCGACCGGCTGGTACTTGTTGTAGAGGCCGATCGCTTCGCGGTAGACGGCGACGTCGGTCTCCGCCAGCCGCTCGAACCGCTCGCGCGAAAACGTGCGCACGTTCTCGACGGCCTGCTCCACCTGCGACATGCCGCTCAGCACCGTCTGCATTCCCTCGAAGGAGGCAGCGTAGCGCATGCCCCATTCGGCCGGCGTGACGCCCGGCTTCGCCGCCTCGAGGTGCCGCCGGGCGGGCGAGTTCAGGTGCGCGAGCCTTCCGCCGCCAAGCGGACTCATCACGAAGATCGGGATCTTCTTTGCGGCCAGCACCTGACGGTTCGGCTCGCCCTTGGGTTCCGCTGCGTTGAAGGGTATCAGCGTGAGCGCCCACGGATATTCCTCCACCAGCTCGGCAAGGAACTTGTGCGTGCCGTGGTAGGAGAACCCGATACGCTTGATCTTGCCTGCCGCAACCATGTCCTTCAGATAGTCGAGCACGCCCAGCTTGCGGTACACCTTGTCGTACTGCGAGGGGTTCGAGATGGAGTGAAGCATGTAGACGTCGAAGTACCCGAGCGCGGCGGTGCGCGCAAGCTGCTCGTTGAAGATGCGCTTCGCGTCGTCGAGCGTCTTCACGTGCCATGTCGGCATCTTGTCCGTAAAGAAGAAACTTTCGCGCGGATGCCTCGAAAGGACGTCGTTCAGGAACTTCTCGCTGTCGCCTCCGTGGTAGACGTAGCCCGTGTCGAAGAAGTTCACGCCGTGCCGGTAGCAGTAGTCGAATATCTTCGTGGCGAGCTCGCGGTCGATCCGGTTCTGGTTGTTGCGCTCCACGCACAGGCGCACGCCGCCGCATCCGAGGAGGGAAATTTCCCGCGAGGGATCCGAGCCGAACGGACGGCGGATGACATGAAAGTTCTCAGGCTCCACCGCGTCGCGGTCAAAGAACCGCAACCAGTCCGCCCGCGTACGCAGGCCGGCGAGCGCCACCGCGCCCGTCACGAAAGTCCGTCTGTTGATATTCGTGTTCATCTGTCGAGCAACAGTATAGCACATCCATGCGGCGGCACGACGCCTTTGTCGGCGGACATCGTGCCGGGCCACGACGGCGTCATACGCTATTTGATCTCGTCTGGGACGAGGAAGCCGCACCAGCGTCCGTCCGGAAGCTTGCGCGTGCGGGCGCTGAAGATATTGCCGTCCAATTCCACCATGCCCACGTCCGTGTGCATGGAGAGCCGCTTGAAGCTGCCAAGGTCGGGCGGACACGCGAGCGTATGGGTGGGGAACTTCTTGTTGCTGTAGCACCCGAAGAGGAACTGCCCGCGCACATAGGCCGCCGCCTGGATGCCCAACACCGTGTAGCCCGTCTCCAGCACGTGCCGCTTCACGAACATGAAGTCCGGGGTGTATTCGTAGACGTAGTTTCTCACGTGCGTGGGCGGCAGGCCGCCGACCACGTAGAATTTGCCGTCCCGGAACGTGACGCCGCCCGAACCGTGAACCAGTTCGGGCACCGGGTACTTCTTCTTGAGCGAGAGGTCCTTCGTGTCGTAGGCCCACACCCAGCTCACGCCGCCCGTCTCCGTGTTGAACTTCCCGAGGTTCACCGCGACGTAGAGCGTCCCGTCCACCACGCAGCAGTCGCCCTGATGCCAGGGCTGGCGCGTGGAGGCGACAACATGTCCCTTGAGGTCCGTCTTCACGATCGAACGGGTGAACGGCCAGTAGATGAACTGCCCGTCCGTGGCAGTCCCTTGCAGATGACCATCATAGTCTCCTTCGCAGAGGATTGCTCCGGACGGCAGGTTCGCGCGCGGATCGGCCTTCGGCGCAGGTTTGCCCTTCTTCGCTTTCGCGGCCTGGCCGTAACGCCGCCGGTACATGCCGGCGGCGACGTCCCGGGCGGCCTGGACGAGTTCGGGATACGGCACGTCGGCCACGTTCAGGAAGCCGATCTGGTAGTTCTCGCCGTCGCCGCGCCCGGTGAGCGCCTGGTCCTGCCACTGGAACCAGTGCGTGCCGACGAAGCGCGGATGGTCGAGGCAGGCGTTGACGAAGTCGCGATAGCACTGCGCGCGCTCGTTCTGGTCGCGCGTGGCGACAAGACCGGTATGGAACATGCCGCGGTCGAGCGCGCCAAAGTGGAATTCGCCGTTGATCATCGGCTTGTCCTCGGCATCGGGCGGCAGGTCGCGCACGGGCTGGCGGTTGTAGATGTTCACGCTTACCACGTCGCAGTGGCGCGCGGCCGCGCGATAGATCACGTCCGTGCCCCACGCGATGCGGCAACCGAGGTAGAGGTGGTTGGGCAGCTCCTCCTTCAGCACGCGGCGCACCGTGGAGAAGTACTGCTCGGCCACGTCCTTCATGCGCTCTTCGCCGTTCCAGGAAAGCTCGTTGTCCACGAACACGCCCACGCACCACGGATCGTCGCGCATCGTCTTGGCGGCGTTGCGGGCGCGTTCACGCAACGTCTTCTCAAACGCCGGATTGAATGGGTCTGGCAGCGCGCCCCACCAGCCCTTGGAGTCCGCGAGGCGGGGCGTCCCGTGCGTACCGAGGCAAAGCGTGTAGGGCGTACGGTCGAGCGAGTAGATCTCGGACCAGCTCCAGTTCGCGATCGTGTTGAGGCCCCAGGCGCGAAGACGCCGGTGCGCGCGGTCGAGATACTCGGCCTTCCATCCTTCGCCGTACTTGCGGCGCAGGTTCGCGTTCGCGAAGCTGAACGTGTCGTATGGGACATGCGCGGGATCCTTGTAGAAATGATGCGCGGCGGGCCACGTACAGCGGCCCCAAAAGCCGCCGAACACGGGATCGTCCTTCGCGGGCAGCCACGAGAAGTAGCTTTCGCGGAAGCCGATGCCGGTGGTGCCGTTGCCGATGCCAACGCAGTCGACGCCGTGCGAGAAGAAGAGTCGCCCGTCGGGGTCAACGAGCCACCATTTGCCGTTCACCTTCTCGGTGCGAAAGAATCCAGTGGCCTTGAGCTGCGGACCTCCCGCCCAGCCACCGAAGCGGTCGGACGCGGGGATAGGCGTGGCGCCGTTCGCGGCGAGCCAGGCGTCTTCGTCCGCCTTCGTGCGCACGAGCTCGGCCTCGTCGTGCACCTTGCCCGGCCAGTCGTCGTGCATGAACTGGCCGAAGCGGTCCACGAACGGCAGAAACGTCTTGGCGGACAACACCTTGGGCGGCGGCAGGCCGGTGCCGTCGGCCGTCACGCGCAACACGCTGAAGCCGCTCGCCACGCCGTCCTGGCAGAAGAAGATGTGGAATGACGTCGTGTGGCGGATGTTGAACCCGCCGCCGGCGCCGTCCTGCCCGGCGGGGCGTCCGTTCATGCCCTCGAGCTTCAGCGGCGCGTCGAGCGTCCACGGAAGCCCGCGCACGCTAGCCACGATTTCTCCCTTCGCGCCCGGTTTGAGCGTCACGGCGCCGCCGGGACCCGACCCCTGCACACCCCGGCCCTTCACGCTGAGGTGCACGGTGCGCGTCTCGTGCGTCGTGTTGCTCACCGTCACGACAAAGCGACCGAAACGCGAGAGATCGGACTCGCCGGCGAGAAAGTCCATTCGTACGCCGGGCCAGCTGGCCTTCACGCCGGTGGTCACGCCCATCGCCCCGTCTGGCAACGGCGCAATCGACGAGTCCTGCTGCGCGCGCAGCTCCGTCTTGTCCGACGGCCACAGGACCGTCTCGCCCGCCGCGGCCAAGGCCATCAGCGCGCAACCCAAACACGCGAACCTTCTATTCATTTTCATTTGCTTTCTCCTGACGATAATGGAACAGCATGTAGACCGCTACGCCCGAAAGGGCGGAAAGAAGAGTAACGACCGACGCTTTGAGATACCAGCCGTAGCACCACGCGCCCGTGGCGTACATCGCGCCGAAGCAGGCGAACGCCGCCAGCGTCATCATGACCAGCCCCTTGCCCACGTCGCGCCCGTCGGCGCGGACCGTCGCCTTGAACCTTTCGAGGACGGCGGCCGGTTCGGGCTTCGTGATGAGCGTGACGGCGATCCACGCGACGGTGGTGGCGATCGTGCCCCAAAGGATCTTGACCCACGGCTGGAGCGGCGCGCCGAAGAGATGCGGCCAGACGAGATGCAGGAATACGGCGGCCACGAGGCCCGTGACGAGTCCCGCGATCTCGCTCCAGGCGTTGATCCGCATCCAGAACCAGCGCAGCAGGAAGATGGGGCCCGTGCCCGCGCCGATGAGCAACATCAGGTCGAAGGCCGTCTTGGCGCTTTCAAGGAACGGCGCGATCAGGCAGGCGGCGATCATCAACAGGACGGACGCGCCGCGCGTCGCCCAGATCAGCTCGCGTCCCGACGCCTTCGGGCGCATGAAGCGGCCGTAGATGTCGTTCACGAGGTAGGTGGAATAGATGCTGAGGAGCGCCGCCACCGTGGAGAGAAGCGCGCCGGCCATCGAGGCGGCCACCACGCCGTACCAGCCCGGCGGCACGAACGTGAGCATCGCGGGGTACGCCATGTCGCCGCGCACGTAGGCCGGGTCCACGTGCGGGAACGCCTTCTGGATGTCCGCCAGCTGCGGGAACACCAGGATGGAGCAGAGGCCCACCACGTACCACGGGAACGGACGGAACGCGTGGTGCGCGAGGTTGAAGAACAGCATGCCGCCCAACGCATGGTTCTCGTTCTTCGCCGTGAGGATGCGCTGGACGATGTAGCTGCCGCCCCCCGGCTCGGCGCCGGATTTGCAGACCGTCCACCAGTGCATGGCGAGCGGCATGACGAACGTGGCCATGAGCGTGTCCGTGTCGGAGAACCTCGGGAAGAAGTCGAGCGTTCCCCTGGCCTCCAGCTTCGCGACCATCGCCGCCATGCCCCCCACCTGCGGCTGGTCCAGCGCGTAGTATGCCGCCGCCACCGCGCCCACCATGATGACCGTGAAGAGGTAGAAGTCCGTGTAGATCACGCCGCGCACGCCGCCGAACGCGGCATAGACGACGCCCGCCACGGCCGTCACGAGATAGATGGTGGCCGGCGAGACTCCGAAGAGGATCACGCCGATCTTCACGCCGCCCAGGATCACCGCACCCATGATGAGAAGGTTGAACACGAACCCGAGATAGACGGCTCGCAACGCGCGCAGGAACGCGGCGGGCTTGCCGGAATAGCGCAGCTCGTAGAATTCCACGTCCGTCGTCACGCCGCTGCGATGCCACAGCTTCGCGTAGACGAACACCGTCAAGAGGCCGGTCAGCATGAACGCCCACCAGGCCCAGTTGCCGCTCATGCCGTCCTTGCGGATGATCTCGGTAAAGAGATTCGCGCTGTCCGTGGAGGTGGAGGCGGCCATCACGGAGACGCCGATGAGCCACCACGGCATGGAGCGTCCCGAGAGGAAGAACTCCTTCGTGCTGGAGGAACCTTTCCGGGCCGTCAGAACGGGAATCGCAAGAAGGATCGCGAAGAAGACGGCGATGATGATCCAGTCGATGCTATGCATTTTCCACCTTACCTCTTAACCACTCTCCACCCTTCAATTCTTCATTCCACTCTTCACTTTTCGAAGCGGTAGAGACGCAGGGTGTCGGCGGCAAGCGGGGCGTCGGCCGAAACGACGTCCGCCTCGGGTTCCGTCACCTTCGTCGGCGCGCCCAGTCCGGCGATCGTCACGGCGGCAGGCTTCTTGCCCATGTTCCACACCAGCACGCCGCTCCCCTTCGCGCCCGTGAAGCGCTTCGCAAGGCAACCCTTCCCCGTGAACGAGAAGCCGTCGACGTCGACGAACCTCCCTTCAAGCAGCAGATCCGCGTTCGCGTGCTGGAAGTCGCTGATCGCCTTCATGTAGGCAACGAGCTTTTCTTGCGGGGCGGACTCGAGAATCGGCATGCTGGGCGGGTTCTTCACGGTGCCGTAGTCCTTCGTCACCTTGCCCGTCTCCACGTACGTGCGGTCCGGTCCGTAGCGTAGCTCCACGTCGTGGCGGAAGCCGAAGGCGAGCGTGTAGTTCAGCATGGGGCGGTCGACGATCGGCGTGGGCACGCGCACGGTGCTCGCGAACTCGGGGAAGGTGTACTTGATGATCTCCGGCCATTCGCCGCCGGGGTTCTTCTCCGCAAGGCGCGCACGCACGAGCGACTTGCACGCGGGGGAATACGTGCCGAACGAGCAGCCGTGGAAAAACGCGACGGAGTCGAAGATAGAATCGTGCAGGCCTTCCGTCATGATCGCAAAGTTCGGATTGAACTTCTTCATCTCATCGGCAATCGAACGGATGAACGCGGGGCGCTCCGCCTCATAGCTCCACGCGGGCGTCGGGTGGCCGTGCCCCTTGCCGTAGCAGGCGAACGGCGAGAAGATTCCGAGCTGGTCGTAGAGGAGCGCGTCGGCCCCGAGGTCGTTCGCCTGGCGGGCGAGAAAACGCATCCGCTCGTGCCAGGGCTTCGCGTGCAGGCAGCCGAGCGCGAAGTCGTAGCGTGGGATATCGCTGTACTTGTGGTAGTTCTGGATCACGAGGTTGCCGTCTTTTTTCACGAGCGCGATGTCCTTGCCGTGCTGTTCCCAGAACGCAGTGGCCCCTACCTGCTGCAGCTGGCCGTTCGCGTAGATGCAGACGCGCTTGCCGCGCTTTCGGAGGAGTTTGATGCCCTTCACGAGCGCCTCGCGTCCGCCCATCTTCGGGCAGGGGTCGTAGTCGGGGTAGAGGTGGTCGTGCCCGCCCACGGTCCAGCCGAAGAGGCCGATCATGTCGAGGCCGAGCCTGTCCGCATAGTCCGCGAGCTTGTCGAAGTCGCCGTAGGGCCAGAAGATCTCCTCGTTCTGCTGCTTGAGGATCACGAGCAGCCAGCCGTTCACCTGCTTCGTCCACGCGGGGAACCCGTCTGACTTCCGCACGGTGTCGTACCAGGCGCGATACTTCCGCGCCGCCACGTGCCAGTCGCCCGCGTAGCGCGTCATCGTCACGGACGGCAGCGTCCACGCTTGGCCGGGTTCGAGAAAGATCGGATGCACGGGCGCGATCGCCGCCGTGTCCTGCGCAGGCCGGTAGCGGAAGGTAAAGCGCTTGGCGCGCGCGACAGGATCGAACACCATCACCGACGCGCCAGACTTCCCGTCGTCGAGCGCCACCCACGGCATGACGAGCTGGCGCCCCGGGTAGTTGGCCGTCACGTACATGTACTCGCCGTCGCCGACGGGCCTCCAGCCTGACGGACGATTGGGGCCTTCCGCCGCTGCAAAACTCGAGACGCGCCGCCCGAAGCCGTCCGGCACGTAGAACCCGGAACGCGCCTTGTCGACGGCGAGCCCCTCGAAGACCGGCCCCTCGAACGCCGTCACGCGGCCCTTCCCCTTGTTCGCCACGCGCCCCGTGACGATCCAGCCGTCCGCCGTCTCTACGGCGTCCAGCGTCACCTCCACGTCCGCGCGCGGCGCGGCGCTCGTCGCCTCGGAGACGCGTCCGTCCGTCTCCTCGACGGTCAAGCGCCACGCGAACGGGACCGGCTTGGCAAGGCAGCTCGCGCCCGCCAGCAGAAGACAGGACGCACCAAAGGTCGACAGCACATTCTTTCTCATGACGCCATTCTACCATGTCGTTCCTTTCGTGTCTACCGCTTGCCGCCATCTGGCCATACGAAATGTTCGCGCCGCCCTCTCTTGCGCGGAGCAGAACGATGTGATACCATAGCGACATCCTTCGGTGAGGCGCATGTCTGGCCGGATCATAACAAGTCAAGGAGTACGCAAAATGAAATCGTTCTTGTTCGCGAACGTGCCGTTGAGCATGTTGCATTTCATCCTGTTCCTCATCTTCGGAGGATTCCTTGCATGGCCGGGAGACATCGTGGCCAACGCCATTGGCGCATCGGGGAAAAGCGTACTTTGGTGGTGCGTCATGGTCCTCAATTCGCTCGTCTGGGGCGCGGTGCTTTCATTGCTCGTCTTCCCGTTCCTGCGCAAGGTATTGAAATAGATGGCTCAAAGATTGTTGCGCAAGACAAGGAACACGCTGGTTCTGTTGGTCGGCTGCTTCGCGGCAACCGTTGCGGCGGGCGGGGACCAAGGCGTCTCCTGCAAGTATTGCGGCGCGTCGGCGCGAGATGCGCGGGCGTTGCTGTCCGCGCCGTGCCCGAAGCATCCGGCAGGCTTCGCCAAGGGAAGGCACGCCCTTTTCGAGGGCGAGGCACGAAGCGTGTACACATGCGTCTATTGCGGACAGACGGCCAGGTCCATCAAGGCTCTGGTGACGTCGCCCTGCCCGCGGCATCCTGACGGCTTCGCCAAGGGCAAGCATGCCGCATACGAAGGTTCTGACAAGACGTCGTACGTGTGCAAGTTTTGCGGGCAGTCGGCGAGTTCCATGCGGGCGCTCGTTTCCTCACCCTGTCCGAAGCATCCCGCCGGATTTGCCAAAGGGAAACATTCACCAGCAAGATAAGGCCGACTTATGACCATCGTTCTTCGCATTTGCATTCTTGCCGTCCTCGCAACCATCCCCGCGACGGCCGACCTGCCTCTCGCCTTCATGTACGGCGGCAAGTCCCTGCCTTCCGTCCCTACGTGCGAAAAAATCATCGCGAACAACGCGCGCCACACAAAGAAAGTCCACGAGTGGACGTCTCCCGACGGACGCCTCCTCTTGCGATCGACCGAGACGATCTATAGAAATTTCCCCGTGCGGGAATACCTGCCGGAACTGGTCTGCCTCGGCGACCAGCCGACGGAAATCATCGATGGATTCAAGTCGGTCTCGCTTGTCCGCCCGACCGACGGTGCCGTCGTGCGCGCGCTGCGCGGCACGGTCTGCTCTCCCAAGGATTTCGAGCCGGTCACCTTCGCGCTCGGAACCAATACGCCGTCCTGTTCCCTCGTGGCCACCGAAGGCCGTTCCTCCGCCCAGTGGATGCCGTGGATAGGCGTTGACTTCCCTGGTGGTGACGGCGTCGAGGTCGCCGTAGGCTGGAGCGGCGCGTGGCGGGCCGACGCCTCGTTCACGAACGGCGTGCTCTCCCTTTCGGCCGGCATGGTGAAGACGCACTTCCGCCTGCTGCCGGGCGAGACGATCCGACAACCCTCTGTGCTGCTCTTCACGCGCGAACCCAATGTCACGCCGCGCGCGATGCAGACGCTCATCCACCGCTTCATGCTCGACGAAAAGTGCCCGCGCGACGCGCAGGGCCGTCTCATCAAGCCCATCCTCCCCATCACGGCCGGCGGCGGTAACAAGACGCCGGCGATGATGCGCAAGATCATCGACTGGTCCGTCACCAACAAGATGCCGTTCGACTGCTTCTGGGTGGACGCCGGCTGGAACGGTCCCGCCCACATGCCCGACCTCATTTCCAACTGCGGAAACATGTGGTGGAAGTTTGTCGGCGACTGGCGCTTCAACCCGACCGTCCATCCCGACGGCAACCTCGCCCAAGTCGCGGACGCCGCGCACGCGGCCGGGATGCGGATGCTCCTCTGGGTGGAGCCGGAGCGGTGCGTGTGCGAGCCGCCCCCGCCCCTCTTCAAGGAACATCGCGACTGGCTTCTGCCTGCAAGAGACGAGCAGATCGGCAAGAATACGACCCGGCTCAACGTCAACCTTGGCAACCCCGCCGCCCGCACCTGGGTCATTGAGACGGTCTCTGCGCTCATCCGCGAGAACAAGCTCGACATCTACCGCCAGGACTTCAACATGAACACCCTCCCGCTCTGGCAGGCGAACGACGCCCCGGACCGCCAAGGCATCACCGAAGCCAAGTACATCGCCGGGCTGTACGCGTTCTGGGACACGTTGCGCGAACGCTTCCCCCATCTCGTCATCGAGAACTGCGCCTCCGGGGGACGCCGCCTCGACTTCGAGGCTGTCTCCCGCTCGCACTCCTACTGCCGAACCGACTATGCGATCGGTCATCGAAACGGTCCGCTCCAGATCCTTGACGTCCAAAACGTCACGCTCAACACGCTCGCCTACCAGCCGTTCCAGGGCTCGG
Source organism: uncultured Verrucomicrobiota bacterium (assembly GCA_946543025.1). GTDB lineage: Bacteria > Verrucomicrobiota > Kiritimatiellia > RFP12 > UBA1067 > RUG572. The sequence continues at coordinate 2,045 of CAMNLN010000060.1, read as the reverse complement.
AGACGACGCCTGCGTTCTTCTTCGACGACTACGGCTTCTTCTCCTCCGTCTGCGCCGGTAGCGTGTTCACGCCAAGCGACTGGAACGCGGGCATCGTGAAGAACGACTTCACGCCCGAGCAGACCGCCTGGCTCAAGAAGGTGTTCACAGCGGCGGACCGCGTCCGCCCGTTCTTCGAGGGCGACTTCTATCCGCTTACCGACCTGCGGGCGCCAGACAGCCAAGGCGAGCGCGCCTGGTGCGCCTACCAGATGCACCGTCCCGATCTCGACGCAGGCTTCGTACTCTGTTTCCGCCGGCTCGACGCGCCATCGCACCTTTTCACGGCGACGCTCGACGGCATCGATCCGTCCGCACGCTACACGGTGGAAACATACGACGCGGCCACCGAGCAGGTCGACGGCCGCGCCCTCGCGAACTTCACGGCCGACCTCAAGTCGCCGCGCTCGTTCAAGCTCACGTTCTACGCGCGCGTCAGATGAACGTCGCCTTGGCGGCGTCCCAACGGAGCTTCACGCCCGGCTTGTCCATCGCGGCGTTGCCGAGAAGCACCATCTCGGAGAGGCGTCCGGCCCACGCGAAGGAACTCGTGGTAGGGCCGCCCTGCAGGCAGGCGTTCACCCATTCGTGCCAGTGCGTGCAGGCCGCGCCCACGTGCGGAAGCGCCGGCGGCTTGCCACCCTTCTTCAGCACCACGGCCGGCGACACGTTGTAGTGGACCGACAGGAGCCAGCCCTCGGTGCCCTCCACCACGCGTCCCTGAAGCGGCTGCTCGCCGATCGGCGTCTTCGCAAAAAGTTCCTTGAACTGCGACGGCGGCAGATAGCAGGCCGGCGTCTTCGCCGTCACCTTGGGATCGACGAGGTTGCCGTCGCACCACTCGATCGGGAACGGCTTGCCGCCGGACGCCTTGATGCCGGGCATCTCCCAGACGAGGTGCGACATGCGCGGCCAGTACTGCTTGCGCAGGATTTCCGGCTCCTCCGGCACCTCGGCCGTCACCGAGGTCGGCCCCGTCGTGCCAAGCCCGAGGCCGATCCACACGGGGCTCAACAGATGCAGGCCCAGGTCGCCCAGCCACGACGTGCCGAAGTCGCGCCACTTGCGCCACGCGCAGGGATGATAGACCTTCTCCGCGTACGGGCGGAACGGCGCGTCGCCCAGCCACGTCTTCCAGTCGAGCGTCGACGGCACGGGCGCCTCGGGGAGCGGCCACGTGTGGTCGGCGGTCGTCTGCCCACCCCGGTTCGAGAAAATCCACACGTGCCGCACCTGGCCGATCACGCCGCTCTTCAAGTAGGCGGCAGTCTGGCGGTCGCACTCCCAGGCGGCGATCTGCGTGCCCATCTGGGTGACGGCCTTTTTCTCGGCGGCCAGCTTCTCGATCTGACGGCATTGGGCGATGTCGTGGCAAAGCGGCTTCTGCCCGTAGACGTTGAGGCCGCGCCCGAGGGCGTCCAGCACGTAGCCCGCGTGCGTGTGATCGGGCGTCGAGACGTTCGTGGAATCGATCTTGTTCCCTTCCTTCTCGTACATCTCGTGCGCGTTGCGGTAGATGCGCGCGTCGGGGCAGGCTTTCTTCGCCCGCTCGAGGTACTTGGCGTCCACGTCGCAGAGCGCGGTGATATGCACGTCGCGGTGGCTCTTGATGCCGTTCAGGTCTCCCCACGCCATGTTGCCCGTGCCCACGCATGCGTGGGAGAGCATCGAGTTGAGGTTGCGCCGCTTCACCACCGCCGGGAAGCCGGAAAAGGGAATGAGGCTAGCGGAAGCAGCCGCCGCCTTGAGGAACGTTCGCCGATTTGTCTTGCTCATTTCTGGTACCTTTCTGTAGCCGTCGCAAGTCTATCATACGCATCCTTCACCGTCAACCGCGCAGCACCTCCGATTTCTTTCCGTTTCCGGCTACACTGCCGTTTCAACTTTTTCTTCAAATCCCCCCTTGCGGAGGCGAGGGAGATTTGGTAAACTAACTGCGTTTTGACCTCACGGGCTCATCGTTCATCGGTTAGGACCTCGGACTGTCGATCCGAAGAGGGGAGTTC
>CAMNLN010000059.1 GCA_946543025.1 uncultured Verrucomicrobiota bacterium | reverse complement strand
AATCGGTTGGCGTCACGTGGGGCTACGGCAAACCCGAGGAGCTCGCCCTCGCGAGCCGCATCGCCCATACCCCCGCCGAAATCTGAGTTTCCCGGCATATGTATCAAATCAAAAGGATCATGTATCGAATGATCCAATCCGACCCTTTTGGCCGTGTATGGTCACATCTTTATCATCTGGCGGCGGATGGCGATGGCGGCGGCCTCCGACCTGTTGGCCGCGCCAAGCTTCTCGCAGATGTGGGCGATGTGCTGCTTGATGCCGCTCTGCGAGATGCCGAGCTGGACCGAGATGTCGGATGTCGTGAGTCCGCGCGCGACGGAGACGAGGATCTCGCGCTGCCGGTCGGAGAGCTCCACCGGTTCCAGATCCTCGGCCAGCATGCGGCGGATCTCCGGCGCGACGGCCGTTCCGCCGCCGGCGACCGTGCGCACCGCGTCGAGCAGTGCGTCGGTCGGGCCTCCCTTCATCTGGGCGCCGCGCGCACCGCAGGCGATAGCGCGCCCGACGTCGGCGGAATCGGCGAATGCCGTCAAGATGATGATTCGCGAGTCCGGCCTATCGTTCAGGATGCGCCGCGTCGCCTCCGCCCCGTCCATGCCCGGCATGCTCAAATCCATGACGACAATGTCGGGCTTTAGCGCGGCGGCCGCCCTGACCGCCTCTTCGCCGTCTTCCGCCTCGCCGACGACTTCCATGTCGCGCTGGACTTCGATTAGCGTCCTGAGACCCATGCGCATCAGCGCGTGGTCGTCTGCAAGCAGTATGCCTATTTTCCTCTTCGCTGACATATCGGTCATCTCTTTTCGCCGTCGAGCGACAGCCTGACTCGCGCTACAGTCCCCCTGTCCGGCGCGGATTCGATTTCAAAAGCCCCGTCGAGCCGCCGAACGCGCTCGCGTATTCCCTCGATCCCGAAGTGCCCGTCCAGCGGCCCTGGGCGGCGACGCGTGTCGAAACCGCGCCCGTTGTCCCGCACGACGAGCGAAATCGCGCGTTCGCGGTTCTCGCCGGAAATCCAGACCGTCGTCGCGCCGCCGTGCCTAATGGCGTTGGAGACGAGCTCGCGGACGACGCAGATCGCGGCATGCGCGACCGAGTCGCTCAGATGGGCGCGGTTGACGTCAAGGTCGATTTCGACATGGGCGTCGCCCGCGATCGGCGAGACCGCCTTGCGGAGCGCCTTTGAGAAGTCGGCCTCGCCGAGCGTGTCGCCCCGCAGGTCGAAAATGCAGCGCTGCAGTTCCGTGCGGCTCGACTGGAGCATCCGTTCCGCCGCGCCGAGGCAGCGTTCCGCCTTCGCGGGGTCGAGCGAGGCGAGCGTCTTCGCGGCCGAAAGCTGGCAGGCGAGGCCGCCGAGGCACTGGGAGAGGGAGTCGTGCAGCTCGACCGCGAGGCGCGTGCGCTCGCCAATGCGCAAAGTCGCCCGTTCGCGGCCGATCTGTTCGCGGATCAGCTCGCGTCCGCGCCGCACGGCAAGGCGCGTCAGGGCCCTGTTCCACACGAGCACGCCCGCGACTACGGCCAGGAGAAACGCCACGGCGCACGCAAGGCGGCCCGTCGTCCACCACGGCGGCCGGCGCACGACGGCGACATCGGCCTTGCCGCGCACGACAATCCGGCAGTTCTCGATTCGGGGGAATATGTTTTCGGCGGACCATGACGGGCCGTCCATGATGCAGATGCCGGAGACCCTGACCCGGCAGCCGAGCTCAACGCCGTCGTAGGCTCCTGGATGTGCGCCTGCGTCGACTGTCGCGACGAAATCGCCGCAGTCTACGAGCATCAGTCCGTCCGCGTCGCCCGGCGGCGGCAGGCTGATCACCTCGCCCGTCGCCGAGACCGGGAATCCGTTGTACTCCAGATTGTAGAACATGCGCCCGTCATCGCGCCGCTTCATGATGTCCTCGATCATCGCGGTTTTCTGCACTCTCCTGTCGTCGAGGCTGGGCGCGGCCTTGCCCTGCGGCGGAGTTTCGGCGCGCCAGACGGACGTCGCGAGCTTGATCTGCCATAGGTTTGTGCGCGGCCGCCCCGAGATCGTCACGTACGAGTCGCACGCGGGCGGTGCGGCGTCGCCGGCGAGCTCCACCGAAACGGTGCGGCCGTCGTCCGTCGCGACCATCAGCTTGTTTCGCCCGTAGACGGCCAGCACGCGCCCTCTGACGGTCCGGCGACCGAGCCGCGCGACTTCGGTCGGGCTCACGTAGCGAAGGGTTTCGAGCGGCGGCGCGGCGAAGAGGTCGTCTGGCGGCGCGGCGAGGACAGTCAGCTTGTCCGTCGTCGCGACGGTCAGCATGGGGCCGGTGAATTTGCGCTTGCTGCTGAGGTTGTTCCAGAAAAGGCCCGACACCTCGATCTCCGCGTCGACAAGCGTCTTGACGTCGGCGCGGCCTTCGCGCTGCACCGCGACAGGAAGGGTCGAGTCGCCGTCCCGCAGAAGAAGTATGGCATAGTCGGGGTCGATGTCGTCCTCGACCGCGTCCATCACGAGGCCGCGCACGCGGAGAAAGCTCAGATGATGCCGATCGGGGTCGATGTCGACGAGCCTTGTCGAGACTGGCTCTGGCTCTTCCCCGGCGGCGAGGACTTCGATTCGCCTGCAGTAGACGCTCGGTTCGTTGCGCAGAAGGAAGGGGACCGAGTCGTCCTGCGCGGGCCGCATGGCGGCGCCGATGGCTTTGACGCGGCTGCCGCGCGGCGGTGGCTCGCCGAGGAAGTCGGTGCAGTAGACACGGTCCGAGGCGTCTTCTATGACCACAGCATGTCCGGTCCCGTAGGAGATTTGCCCTTCAAGCTCGAACTCGCGCCGTCCCGCGTCGTTGCCGTCGAGGAAGGCGTTCAGGTCTCTGGCCGTGCGCAGGACGCCTTCCCCTGCGGCGGAGATGGCGGCGAGGATGGCGAGATAAAGGATTGTCGCGCGGTTCGTCACGCCTATATTCTATCAAAAAAACGACAGCGGCCGCACTGCACTTTCGTCCACTTGCCGCATGGGGCGGAATTGCGGTAAAATAGAAGCATGAAAGCCAAGCATTGCATCTGCGCATTTCTCGCGGCGTGTCCGGCCGCCTTCAACGCCTTCGCCGCGCCCGTCGTGCCGGGCGAGTTCACCGATCCGACGAACGTCCGCAGGGAGCTCGCGTCGCTCCCCGTCTCGTGGTACGTCGCGCCGGACCACCTCAAGTTCCCGTACATCGCGACGTACCACGTCAAGCCGACGGTCACGACGAAGGAGAAGGTCGCCATTTCGTTTTTCGTTACGGACTGGGACAACTCCAAGGTGCGCTTCGGCGACGACACTTTCCGCTTCGACGTGCATATCGCCGTCGCGAGCCCCGACGGGAAGACGCGCGGCAGGACGCTCAGGGACCTTCCCTCCGGCGACGGGTGCTTCGAGTTCAAGCCGTTTCCGAAAGGCGAATACTCGTTTTCGATCTGGGCGTCGGACAAAAAGGGCCGCGAGTCGCATCGCGTCTGGCACAAGTTCCGCGTCGTCGCGCCGGACGATCTGGAGATTCCGTCGCGGCAGACGTACAGGATGCAGACGACCGACCTTGCGCGGTATTCGATACGCAACGACGACGGCCTGGAGCGCGTCATCAAGCCGGAGCCAGGGGCGGTCGCCACGGCGGAGGGGCTGCAGAAGCTCCTTGACGACAAGGCCGCAGAGGGCTTCCGCAAGGTCGTTCTCCTGCCCGGCGCGTATCGCATCAGCGCATTCCGCAAGATATCGATACCCGACGGCATGACGCTCGACCTGAACGGCGCGACGCTCAAGGAGAACGGCTTTGCCGGACACAGCTCCGTGATGGTGTCGATCGCGAATGGCGTGCGCGACGCCCACCTTGTGAACGGAACGCTCGAAGGCGACATCGACGAACACGACTACGAGGGATCGGAGAAAAACTCCGAGTGGCCGATGGGCTTCTCGATGTCAGGCGACGTCGAATACTGCTCCGTGGAGAATGTGACCATCAGGAACATAACCGGCTACGGCGGGGGCAACGGGCTCGGCAAGGGTCGCAACGGCAAGTTCAACAGCGTGTTCTGGCCGAAGCCCATTCCCAATTCGGGCTGGACGGCGGGCGGACTGGACGCGAAGACGGGCAATGTCGATGCATCGGAGAAGGGGCGGTATACCTGCGACTTCTACCGCGTCAAGGGCATCGAATTCCTCGAGGTGACGCGTCTGCTCGGCTATCAGGGAATCTCCGGGGCTTCGTGGACGATGACCTGCTGCTGGTACGACGGCGCGAAGAAGTTCCTCTCGTCCGAGACACTGTTTCAGTACCGCACCGTGCCCGTCCCCCAAAATGCGGAGTTCATCCGCTTCTCGCTCGCCGTCGACAGGGTCGAGGAGGCGTACAAGGGCGGCTGCCATCTCGCAAACTGGTGCGTGCCGCGGAACTGCGCCATACGAAACTGCGTGTTCGACAACTGCCGGTGCGTCGGCTACGCCGCGAGCGCCATGAAAAACATGCTGTTCGAGAGCAATACGTTCACGCGCTGCGGCCGGGCGCTGGCGAAATGCGCGTTCGACGCCGAGGACGGATGGGACATGATGCAGGACGTGACGTTCAGGGGCAACAGGTGCGTCGACAATCCGGTGAACAACTCGCTTCTCGCGTGCGCCGGGCACAATTTCGTCTTTGAGGGCAACGACTGCGACATCTTCCTCTGGCCGCGCACCTACTCGCCGTGCGTCAGGGGCAACACGATCCGCCGCGCGACGTTCCACTGCCAGAGCCGGGGCTATTCGGGCTACGGCAGATTCGCGGACAACAAGTACGGCGAGAGCCTGACGATCGAGAGCCCGCGCAGGTTCTGGTTCGGATGGGACTATGCGCTTTCGGGGCTGGATTTCACATCGGGCGATGCGGACTTCAAGATGAATCTCGGCCCGTCGGCGCGATTGTACAACTGCCGGTTCAAAGGCCGTAAGATCAGAGTCCCGATGATGGCCGGATGTTCGCTTGAAGACGTCGAGACGACGCGTCTGTCGGCGGCCGACTGGCTGGGCGTTACGGCGACGGGCGGCGGCATCTCCATCTTGTCAGGAACGAACCGCTTTGTCAAATGCTCGTTTGCGAAGTTCAAGATATCGGGCCTCCAGCCGGGCGCGTCGGTTTTCCGCGACTGCACGTTCAACGACTTCAAAATCTACGGTTCGCCGGACAAGAAGCAGGGCGTGACACGGCTCGAGTTCGATGGCTGCACGTTCAAGGGGATGTCGGGAATCGGCATCGGCTACTGGGCCGGAAGAGTCGACGCCGTCTTCAGAAACTGCGTCTTTGACGTGGGGGGCGAGGCGTTCTTCTCGATCCCGTCTTATTCCGCCGGGGACATCTTGTTCGAAGGATGTAGGGGAAACGGCGGCGGCGCATGCGGCTCGCTTCTCTATTTCCACGACTTCCGCGGCGAACTTCCGGGCGGCGGGAAGACTATGGTCGAATTAAGGAAATGCGCGTTCAAGTCGGGATTCGGCGTGATCGTCGGCGTGCCTCCCAACAACGTCACCGGCAAGAAATCCGCGAAGCAGGAGGCCGAATTCGTCTTCTCGGGGTGCAAACTCGGGCCGGACGTGAAGGAATTCACCGAAATGCTTCCCGTGTGGAAGAAGGCAAAGGGCAAATCAGGAAAGGGGAACCGCAAATGAGAAGTGGGTCGCTCGTCTTCGCCGCGCTGTGCGCGGCGGCGCAACAGCTTTCGGGAAAGGTTCTGTTCGAAGAGAACTTTCTCAACTATTCCGACTATGCGCCCGTCGTCACGCGTGACAAGGGGCTCACGATAGGCGTTGACGGCGTCTGGAAAATCGAGGGCGAGCTCGTCTGCGACGCAACCCGTCGGCTCGACGTGTTCGCCTCGCCCATCGCCGTGCCGGACGACGGGCGGCTCAACGTCTCGATGCGCTTTTCGCTGCTCGGGAAGGAGCCGTCGCGGTTCGCCCTCGCGTTTATTGGCCCGGACGGTTCGAGGGAGACTGCTGAAGTCGCGAGCGAGGCCATTGCCGGTGCGGCGATAGACCCGATGCCGGGAGGCTGGCACCACCTTGGCGTGAAGGTCGCAGGGCGCAGCCTCGAGGTCTGGTATGCGTCAGACAGGGGAAAGACGCCCGCATGCGTCGCGAAGAAGCAGCTCGCCCGCCCGCCGCGATTTTTTAACATCGCCTGTTTCCCGGGCGGTAGGTTCAAGATTTCCGATTTCCGCGCGACGACAGGCGAAGAGCCGCTGTTCGACTTCCCCGTCAGGCGGCACTTCGCCGACTTCCGCTCGCTCTCCCAGCCGCTCGCCGGCGCGTTGACGGCGAAAGGCGGCGAGAGCGTGGCGATCGGCCCGGGTGCGGCGGCGGGTGTCCGCTTCACGTTCGACGGCGACACGAACCGCACGGTTTCCGTCGGCTTTAAGGGGCGTGACGGCAAGGAGACGGTCTGGACCGGGACGATAGCCGCGCTGTCGGCGGGGAAGCCCGACGCCGCGCTTGAGTTCAAACGCAGTCCGCTCGGCTCGCAGTTCGTCCGCCCGAATATGCGCCCGTTCACCGAGAATTCGGAAACAGGAGCGCGCAACATGGTCGCGTCAGGATACGACATCCTGCGCGAGTGGGATTCGCTGCCGCCGGCCTCGCGTCACGTCTTCACGCTCTGCGCCTTTCGCCGAGCAGGCGGCGCGTGGGAACTCTGGATGGACGGCTCGCTCAAGGCTCGGCTTCCTTCGGATGTCTCGGCGTTTTTCTTCCGTCCCTCGGCTGGCGTGAAGTACGCCGTCGCCGATGGCGGCGCGAAATACGACGCGCAGCGCTTCCTGCCTCTCGACTTCGCGGCGAATCCGCGCGCGAAGGCGATGGCCGCCGGCGAGCTCAGGGGCGTCAAGCCGGGCTTCGGCAAATTCGGCGAAGCGCCGGTGAACGTCGCAAGGCCGATCGATTCGGCGGATGTCGGCATCTGCCGCCAGGGCAAGGGCAACTGGGCGCTTGAGGTCGAGGAGTACCACGGCCGTTCGCCCGATCTCGGGTTCCCGATGGCGATCCACTACCGCGTGCCGTCCGCGACATACGTCAAGGCCCATGTCCTCTTCGCGCTCGACCCCGATCCGTCGAAAGAGGCGGTGCTGACCGTCCGCCTCGGACGCTACGAGCGCAACGGCGTCGGCGGAAACATGATGGGCGACACCGTTCTCGATTTCAGGCGCGGCGTGCCCGAGTCGTGCCGGAAAGTCGGCGAAGTCGCGTTCGGCGGCAAGGTGGCCGCGCTCTATTCGGTCGCCGTGCCGCTCAAGGTAGGGCGCATACTCGACTGCGCGGCGCGGGAGAACGACTACCTCGACTTCGAATTCACGGGCAAGGGATGGAAGAACTTCCAGCAGCTCGACAACTCCATGAAACCCGACCCCAATTCGACGAGCGCGTTCAACATCTTCGGCGCGACGCTCGAGCGCGCGCCGTACGATGTCGTCGTGCGCGAGACGGCCCCCGGGAACGTTTTCACGGCGGACGAGCCGGGCAAGGGCATGGCGCTCGACGTCGTGGCGGCATGGCCCGGCCCAGGCTCCGTCAAGTGGACGGCGCGGGACATCGACGGTGTCGAGGCGTTCTCGGGCGAAGGGCGGTGGAAGGCCTCCCGCGCCGGCGAGACGAACGCCGTGTCGGTTGCGTTCGGGAAGGTTCCGCAGGGGTGGTTTTCACTCGCGTTCGACTTCTTCGGGCCGGACGGCGCGTGGCTCTTCCGACATGACGGCGCGCTCGGCGTGATGCCGCCCGCCGGCCGGCTCGCGACGCGCCGCGAGTCGCCCTATGCCGTCTGGTGGTTCAACTGCCACGGCTCGACGGGCGATCCGGCGGTAGGCGGGCCTATCATGCAGAAGACGGGTATCCGCAAGTTCTCGTGGAACAGCTTCTCGAAGACTCAGCCGGGCAGCCGGACGAAGACGGTCGATCAGGCGCTTTACGACCTCTACGACGTCACTGGATGCGGGAACTTCCATGTGCCGCGGCGGTCTCCTTCGACGTTCGACTACGAAAAGGGCCTGTTTCTGCCGCAGAAGGTCTGGAAGGGCGAGGGCAAGGAGCGGCGGCCGATTGAGATGTCGGGCGAGGAGTTCTTTGTCGACAGCATCCGCACCAGCCTCTCGAAGCTTCCTGCGGACGCGGTGCCGCAGGTTCTGCTTTGGCACGAGTCGGCGCCGCCTGGGTTCATCGCCGAGGAGCTGCTGGGCATGGACGTGCCGGAAGGCCTCGCCTACAGAGGCGCGGCGTTCGACGCGAAGTACATCAACGAATGCCACCGCCTCCTCAAGAAGCACTTTCCAGGGCTGAAGCTCCAGATCGGCAACTCGACATGGTCGGCCGGCGCGGTGATCGGGCCGATGCGCGCGGGGGCCGATCCGCAGGCCTATGGACGCATCGGCATCGAGACGCCGTCGCAGACTGTCGTTCCGGAGCGCATGATCGATACGGGGCTCCAGGGGATGCAGGCGACGATGGACGCCGCAGAGGCGATCTCCGGCGTCCGGCCGAGATGCAACGGCACATGGGAGTTCGTCTATCGCACGGACCGCGATCTCGGGATCCGCAAGCAGGCCGAGTGGTATATGCGCGACGTCCTGATCTCGCTCGTGCACGGCTTCGAGCTCATAAGTCCCGGCATTTTCTTCGATACGAGTTCCGGCTACTACAACGGGCTCTGGGGCGGCGCGGGGCTCGCATGGCGCTCGCCCTGGCAGTACCCAAAGCCCGCGCTCGTCGCATACGGCGTTCTGACGAAGGCGCTTGACGGCGTCGAATTCGTCAGGCAGCTTGACACTGGCTCGACGACCGTCTATGCCGTGGAGTTCCGCAGGAAGGACGGAAGGTTCGCGACGGCGCTCTGGGCGTCGCGCGGCGACGTTGAGTTCGAGGTGACTGCGGCGGCTGGCTTTTTTGGTGTTGGCGGCGGTGGCACCGTCGTGCGGATGCTTGGCTCGGAGGAGCGTCTCCCAGGCGGGACATCCGTCGTCAAAGGCGGCACGTCGCCGTGCTATCTGCTGACCGACAAGCCGCTTGCGTCCGTTCGCGCCGGCGCGCGCACCTATCCCGGCGAAGGGAAGATAGCGGCAGCCGCTAAGGTGGCCGCACCGCTCGACGACGCGGCGGCGCTGACTCTCGCTCCCGACCCGGCGCTCGCGTCGACCCACCACCGCTTCATCCCCTACTTGCAACCCGACGACACTTTCGAGATTTCCACCGTCGAGGACGAAGAGAAGGGACGGTGCGTCGAGCTGCGGCTGCCGCCGTCCGCAACGCCGCCGAAGAACAAATATGTCGACCGCTATGTCACGCGCTACACGACGATGCGTCTCAGGGAGCCGGTGCCGCTCGAAGGCGAGCCGGACGTCATAGGCGTGTGGGTGAAGGGCGACTCTAACTGGGGGCAGGTGCGCTTCGAGATCGAAGACGCGCAGGGCGAGGTCTTCAAGAACCAGTCGACCGGCGGCTACTGGTGCTGCGACATCATGGACTGGCCCGGGAACCTCGCCGTGAACTTCGACGGGTGGGCCTACTGCCACTGCTCGCTGCGGGAGAACGCGCTTGTCGTCGAGCACAGCCCGGGCGCGGTGTCGGAGCAGTGGGTCAGCGAAGGCGGCGACAAGAAGATCGACTATCCCGTGAAGCTTCGGGCGATTTCCGTCGGCATGAACCGCGCGAAGCTCGATCTCATCGACTTCAAGCCCGCCGCGAACGTCCTGCGCTTTCGCGACGCCGGCGGCACATCGGCCGAGAGGTGACGGCGCGTGGACCGATCGGCGGAATGTACTTTCGTACAGTTGCGCAATGGCGAGCCGACGTGTAGAATATCAGGTAGTTGAAACTAACGAAAGGCAGGATTATGACGAACGAGACGTTTTGCCATGTTGTCAGGAGCGCGACAGGCGCGGCCGCGCTGTTCGCGGCGGCGACGCTGCGCGCTGCGACGATCTGCGTCTCCCAGACTGCGTCGGAGGCGTGGGTCGATGGCGCGACGCTGTGCACGACCATCGCAGATGGCGTCGCGGCGGCCGCCACCGATGGCGATACCGTCATCCTTGATGTCGGGACATACGTCCTTGCGGCCGACCTTGAAGTGGCAAAAGCCATCACCATTACTTCCCGCAACGGCAAGGATCTGTCGATCATCGACGGCAATAATAGCAAAGTTGTCAAGTTTGCCGCAGAGGGCACGACGCTGGATTCGGTCACGATAACAAGGTGCGGCGCCACTTATGCCAGCTGCATCGGGTTGGCCGTCAGCACGGGCTGCACGATAAGCAACTGCGTCTTCCGTCAGAACGGGAATGATATATCCGGTCGGTGGAACGAAAGAAATCTTGTGTCAAACTACGCTATGTCCGATGCTGCGCAGAACCTGATTTTTTCCTGCTGCATTGTCACAAATAATTATGCCAAAAACGGGCCGCGTGTCTGGGTGAAAGGCGACAGTCGCATAGAGAATTGCTATTTTGCCGATAATAGACACGAAGGTGCGGGCAACGGTTACCCCGGAATCTGCGTCCATGCATCTGGAAACGCCGTCGTACGGAACAATACAATCGTCAACAACCGTTCGTACACGGATACCGCCAACTACCAGACGCAGGCCGTTTATGTAGACGGGTCGGCGACTGTCGTTGTCGAGAACAACATCATCTACGGTAACACGAAGGGCAAAACGTCGCCTTCCCCGGCCGACTGGGGCGTTGGCACATATACCAAGGGCGCCTATAGATTGCCTGTCCCGACAACGGTCTTCGTGTACAACTTCATGACGGATATATCTGGCATTGAAGGGGATGGCAATATCGCGGGCGATCCGCTTTTTAAGGAAAACAATCTTGACCTCTATGCAGCATCGCCGTGCCGCGGCAAGGCTAACGCGAACGCGCCTAAATTAGACCTTTACGGGAATTCGCGCCCCTCTCCGGCCGCGATCGGGGCGGTGGAGTATATAGCCGGTGACGAAATGGAAGTTGCGCTGAGCGTGAGCGCATCGACAGCCGTTCAGCCCGCGACGGTGGTGCTGACAGCTGTCATCGGCGGCTCGTATACTGAGCCGTTGTCGTACGCGTTCGACCTCGACGGCGATGGCGAGACAGACGAGACGAACAGCTCCGGCTCGCTGACCCTCGCGGATGTTGGTGTCTATTTGCCATCGGTAACGGTTATGGATGCCTTGGACAAAACCGCGACAGCACAGTATGCAGGCGAGATAATAGTGTATCCTGCGGACAAGACAGTATACGTGGATTCCTCCTCCGCTAACTCAGTGAAGCCATATGCGACAGCTTCCACCGCGGCCGTGACTCTTGCGGATGCGTTTGCCATATGCCCCGCCGGCGGCATCGTCCGGGTTGCCGGCGGAAACTACGCCCTGTCGGAGAAGAGATTGATCGACGGGATTTCGATTAAGGGCGACGGGAATGCCATCCTGACACGTTCCGGCGGCGGCAGTTATTCTGCCTTTGAAATCGCAAGCGGAGAAGTGAGTGGACTCGTATTTGAGGGTGAATGGCAGACAAGCAGCGGTGCGGCGACCGTGATTGTGCATAATGGGGGCATTGTCAGCAACTGCGTGTTCAGAAATGTGCAAAGTACCACTCATAGCGGCAACGGCTCGGTCGAGGCAGATGGTGGGCTCGTTGTTTGTTGCACTGTGTCCAACATCGTCTGTCGCAGGTTATGTGGAATCGCCTTGTCGGGAACGGCCGTTGCCGAAAGCTGTCTGGTTGCGAACTGCCGCAATGTGAACATCTGGAACAGCGGGGAACGCTCAACGGCGTGCGGACTGTACATCAAAGGCGGGGCTACTGCCCGAAACTGCACAGTTGCCGGATGCCGCGGCGAATATTTCGGAGACCTGGCACTTCTAAGCCCGGCATGTGCGGTCGGCGGCGATTTCTCCGGCTCGATCGTGAACTGCGTGTTCGCGGACAATGCCCGGCAGTTCGAGTCGAGCGGGGAATATGTGACGACGAACGACGTCGCGCTCGGCGCGGAGCGCGTGTCCTGCTGCGCCGTCAAGGATGCGCAGTGCGACTATTCGGACTACACGGGCATGGTGACTGGCGGCATTTCGTTCAAGGACGGAACGTGGATTCCGGCGTCCGGCTCGTCGCTGGTGAACGCCGGTTCGAGCGCCGTCGCGCTCGCGTCGTCGGTAGACCTCCTCGGCAATCCCCGCTTCGTCGGACGCGTCGACATCGGCTGCTGCGAGGCGTCTTCCTCTCCCGGTCTGACAATCATCGTGCGGTGATGTTCAGGTCTTTTCTGCCGGCCGCCGTCGCGCTTGTCTGCGCCGCTTCGTCCGCCGCCTCGGACGGCCAGGTTTTCATTGAAGCGGAGTCGTTCGAGTCGGTCGGCGGGTGGGTGGTCGACCAGCAGTTCATGGACCGGATGGGCTCCCCCTATCTCCTTGCGCATGGAATCGGCGAGCCTGTCGCAGACGCCGTCACGACGGTGGACTTCGGCGAGAAGGGCGAATGGCGGCTCTTCGTGCGCACACGCGACTGGGTCGCGCCGCAGGGCCCCGGCAGATTCCGTGTCAAGGTCGGCGGCTGGACGTCGAAGGAGCTCGGCGTCGGCGAGGGCGCCTGGCACTGGGAAGACTGCGGGACGGTCTGCGTCGCCGGGGCGACGGAGGTGAGGCTTTGCGACCTGACCGGATTCGAGGGGCGGGTCGACGCGCTCTGCTTTGCAAAGGGCAATGCGCGGCCAAGGCGTCCCGCGTTCGAGGTCGCGTCCGGCGGCACGTATGATTTCGTCGTGGTGGGCGGTGGCTTCGCCGGCATGTGCGCGGCGGTCGCCGCCTCGCGGCAGGGGCTTCGCACCGCGCTTGTGCAGGACCGTCCGCTCTTCGGCGGCAACGGCTCGAACGAATGCAGAGTGAGGCCTCACGGCGGCCTCGCCCTGCCGCCGTTTCCGCGCAACGCCGACCACATGCGCGAACTCTGGGCGATGATGCCGAAGCACCAGGGGCCGGCGTTGGCGGACAGCTACATCCTCGACGACGGCCGTGTGCGCGCGTGGCTCCGGGCCGAGACGAATCTTGCCGTCTTCGCGTCGACGCGCTGCGTGGCGGCCGAGAGGCGCGCGGACGGCGCGATTGCGTCCGTCGTGCTCCACGACATCCGCTCGTCGCGGCGCTTTCGCGTCCGTGCGGCTTTCTTCTGCGACGCGACGGGAGACGCCTCGCTCGCCGAGCAGGCCGGCGCCGAGACGCGCTGGGACGCGGAATGTTTCGAAGAGACGGGCGAAGAGCTCGCGCCGCCTCGCGGCTGCCGCCGGGAAGCCGGCGGGCTCGAGTCGTCGTGCCTGTGGTTCGCGCGCAATGCGGACGGCGCACGGCCGTTCCCGCGCTGTCCGTGGGCGCTCACGATCGACCGCGACGAAGACGCGCTCGTGGGCGCCGAGATCGGCAAGCCGGACTGGATTCTTTCCGGCAACTGGAGCTGGGGCTCGGGCTTCTACCGCGATCCGGTGAAGGAGGGGGAGGCTATCCGCGACTGGAACTTCCGCGCGATCTACGGGCTGTGGGACTATCTCAAGAACAAGGCGGAGTATTCCGGGAACTACGCCCGGGCCGAAATCTACTGGATGGGGTACATTCTCGCCAAGCGCGACGCGCACCGCATCGTCGGCGACTATGTCGTCACGGCGACGGACATGCTGGAAGGGCGGAAGTTCGACGACGGGGTCGTCACGACGACGTGGTTTCTCGACCAGCACATGCCGGCGCCGGCGGTCGAGGCGAAGTTCCCGGGGCGGGCTTTCCGCACGGGAGGGGCCGTCCCAGGCGGGAAGCGCGTCGAAATCAAGCCGTTCGCGATTCCGTTCAGGTGCCTCTATTCGAAAGACGTGCCGAATCTCTTCGCGGCCGGCAAGGACATATCGGGCACCTATGCGGCGCTCGGCTCCTACCGCGTCGAGAACACGTGCGGGATGACGGGGACGGTCGTAGGCCGCGCCGCCGCGCTGTGCGTCCGGCTTGGCGTTTCTCCACGCGATCTCGCGTTTTCGCGCTTTGACGACCTGCGGGCGCTTTTGGAGAATCCCAGCCCGGAATCTCCTCGTCCGGCAGGTGGCGCGGCGAATCTGCCGCGGTTTGTGCGGCGGTAAGTGAGGCGGTGGAGCGAAAGTCCGAGCGAATGGATACGGCGTATTCGCCGAGGCTCCATGAGGAGCTTTCGGCCACCGCC
>CAMNLN010000058.1 GCA_946543025.1 uncultured Verrucomicrobiota bacterium | reverse complement strand
TGCCGCCACCAGTCGCAGATGGCCATCGTGTACGCGAGGTTGCCGGCAAAGTTGACGAGCGTGCGCTGGCCGTAGAGCGAGTTGTCGATCCTCAGCACCGGTTCCTGCCCGCCGGCCGCCGCGCGCCGGGCGGTGATGCCGGCGAAGCGGTGCTCGCGGTACGGCATGCATGCACCGGCCGGAATGGCCGGGTCCACCTCGTTCACCGCCGCGCGGACCGTATCCACGAGGTCGTTCACGAATGCGCGCTGCAGCTTCTGGAACGCGACGCACACCGCATCGCCCGGCTTGCAGGCCTTTACGGCCGCACGGAGGGACTCCGCCGTATGGGCAGTCCCGTTCTCCCGGTTGAACAGGGCCACATGTCGCTCGCAGAAGCACTCCACGCCGAACGTGCCGCTCGCGTGGACGTCGTCGTCGAGCAGGATAAAGCACGGCTTCTCGCGCGCAAGCATCCGTGCCACGTCATGCACGTATGCGCGGCATCCGGGATCGATCGGGCAGAACCGCTTCGTCTTTCCCTCGAGCGTGACGGAACGCATCCACGGCTCCTCGTCCTTGTCCACGCGCGGCCAATGCCCGAGCGTGGACTGCATCAGCGCGCCAAGCCGGATGCCCGAACCCTCCAGCGCGCGACGGAGCTTTCGATAGCTGTCCAGGAGGATCTCGGCCTTCCTGATCGCCGGGAACCCTTCCGGATGGAGGGTCAGCGAGTAGAGGACGACATCGCCGCCCGTGCGATCTCGATATTCGACCATCTCACCGGCGAGCTGGTCCTCGCTGCCCGGCGAGAATGGCGCGATGTTGAGGACGGTAAACTTGTCCGGGGCAAAAAGCGGTACGCGCGGGTTGTCGGCCGCCGACGAGACGCTCCCCGCGACGGCAACCATCACGAGAAGAAACGAAACAACTGAGTATCTCTGGATCATGGCCTATGCTGTCATGGAAATTTTCTGGAAACTCGCCACGAGCGGCTTCCCGGCAAGGCCGAAGCAGTCGCGTGGCGTAACGATGAAGCGGACAGGCTTGTCGACCGGAAGTTCCGTCGCCGAGAAGAGACACTCGCCCGGAATGTCGGCGCACTCTTCGGGATAGGCGAATCCCGCCGCGATGAGCATGCACGTGACAGGCGTGCCGCCGTCCGGGCACGCTTCCACGCTGTAATCGAACACGCGGCTTCCCTTCACCGTCTTCGCGCGCGGGAACGTCACGTGGACGCAAGCCTCTCCCCTGTGCGCCGCGCTTTCGAGCGCATGGCCTTTCGGACAGAACGCCGCCGAAATCTTGGCGTCTGCCGCGAACTGCGGCACCGCGCCCTGTTCCATGCGCCATGCCGCCTGCCGCGAAAAGTCGAAAGGGCCGTCCTTCCGCGCCGGCAACGGCACGATGAACGCCGGGCCGATCGGGCGACCGAACATGACGGACTGGCGATGCACGACAAGATGATCGTCGTACACCTCCACCAGCTCGCATCCGCCGCCCTTCGCATCGCCGCCCCACGGTTTCGGATCGGCCAGCGATGCCATCAGCTTCGTCTTGTTGCCCGGATGCCAGAAGGCCGAGACGTTGTCGTAGTTGAAGCCGCCCGCGCCCTCGTGCAGGCATCCGGCGCCAATGGACGTGAACGCGCCCTGCCAGACGGTACGCGCATCCGAGATCGCGCAATGGGAGTGCCCCGTAATCGCGACGGCGTTGGGGAACGGCGAAAGCGCGCGCACCGACTCGCCGCGGTCGTCGCCCATCGAGTAGGCGCCGTGGCACGTCCCCTTCGGATGCTCGTGCTGACAGTAGAAGAACGGCTTGGCGGGATCGAACGTCGCGGCGTTCTTCCTCATGTACTCCTCGATTGGGGGCTTGAGGCTGGACCACTGCGACCCGATGAAGGTGTAGCCCTTCACCTCGCGCCGCCAGATCACCTCCCACTTCTGACCAAAGAGACGCTGCCACGTCTTCTCCGGGTTGTCCCTGTAACAGAACCGCTGGGCAAGCATCTGCTCTTCGGTGAACCCGCTCCAGCGTCCGCCCCACGCGTCGACGTCGTGGTTGCCGGTGGCGATCATCAGCTCCACCTTGTGTCCGTCCGCGGCCCTTCCGCCCGGGAATGCCTCATGCCAGGCCGCGGCGAATTTCTCCAACTCGCCGATCAGCCCCGAATGCGCGATATCGCCCGGGCACAGCACCGCGTCCACGTTCTCCGACGCGAACCAGCGAAGCGCCTTCTTGAGCGTCGCCACCGCATCCGGCTTGCCGCCGATATGCACGTCGCTCATCACCCCAAACCTCAGGCGCGCCACGGCACCCGCGCCGAACGCGTCAGCCGCCACGATGCCGCCGAACGCCGCCAGCGTTCCGCCGAAGAAACTCCTGCGCGTAATCGCCATTTCCTGCTACTTTCCTTTCTCCCGCTCCGGGAATCGTATTTCCTCGCCGCCTTTTTGCCACAGGCGCATCCAGTCGACATGGTAGTCGATGGGCAACCTGTCGTCCGCCGTGATGCGAAACCCCTCCGGACACCAGCCGTGGCCGGGCGTGAAGATCTCGTTGTTGACGTGGATGTTGTGAAAGTCATGGTGGCCGGCCATTCCAAGGCCCGCCTGGGGGCAATAGTCGTGCGCCTCGTCGATCGGGAAGGTCGCGTACTTCTCGCCATCCACGTAGAACGACATCTCCTTCGGCGTCCACTCGAAGCCATAGACGTGAAACTCGTCGTTGAGTTTCGTGCAGTCCTTGAACTTGTGCGCGCGATTCAAGCTCCCCTCGCCGCCCGGCAGCATGAAATGCCCTTTGCTCCCGGCCCACTTGTGCAGGTTCGCCACGACGGCGTTCGTCGAAGAGAACACCTCGAAGATGTCCACCTCCGACATCCACGCCGCCTTCTGAAGTCCCGGTTGCGCGGTCATCCAGAAGCTCGGCCACGCGCCGTGCCGGAACGGAACCTTCGCGCGCATCTCCAGATACCCGTACCTGAACGCCATCTTGTCGCGCGTCGAGACGCCGCGCGGCAACATCTGCGGCTTGGCGGGATCGCCCGACGGCACCACCAGCAGATGCAGGCAGCCGCCCTCCACCCGCGCCGTGCGCGAATCGTTCGCGTAGACGCAGTCGCCGGAGTTCATCGTCGGATGGAACTTCCACTTCGTCGCGTCGAGCGCCGAACCCTCGAACTCGTCGCCCCACACGAGCTTCCGCCCGTCCTGCGGCGCGGCAAGCGCGGCAAACGCCGCCGCCAGCCCCATCAACGACAATCCGATTCTTCTCATGCCTCTACCGCTCCTATCGCAGGATGATGCTGGTGCCATTCGGCTGCCACTGCCACGTCAGGCGCACCTTTACGGGATCTGTCCCCACGGTGTAGGTGTAGGACGCGCCGGAATGATGTTCCGCCGCGCCCCATGCGCTGCCGTCCCACACCTCGATCGCATAGCCCTTGATTTGACATGTCTTGCCCTGGGCGTCCGTCGCCGCACCCGCCGTGAACGTGGCCGATCCGACCACCTCGTACGCGCCTGGCGCGACGCCTTCGTAGTTGTCGAACTTCGCCGCCACCACCACGTTCGTGACCGCGAGCGCGCCGTCGAAGCGCGCCACATCCACCTTGTAGTTGTGCGCGATCTCGGCGGCGGAGAGCGGACGGTTGTAGAGACGGAGCGCCTTGACCGTGCCGGTCAGCTGGTTCAGCACGCCGCTGTAGTTGAACTTGTTTCCGACCATCCACCAGACTGGAGGCATCGTCACGACTCTGTTGCGCGGCCTCGTCTGCGACAGAACGCCCCTCGCGTACGACGAATACGTCTCGGTGTCCATCACGAACGCGGCATGGCGTCCGTCCCAAGGCGCGGGGACATTGACCCGATTCTGCCAGTTCGTGTCCGCCCAGTGGTCGGCGTTCCAGTTGAGGTTGTTCTGCGACTTGCTCTGGATGCGGACGCACGTATCGTGGAATGTACCGCTGCCGCTTCCTGTCGTGTACGCAACGAGCCGGCTGACGAAATCGCCCGACACGCCGTTCGGATTCTGTTCATAATACTTGACGTCGCAGGCAATCTCGATAGTCCCGTTCTCGCCGAGCGAAAGCTGCGGCTTCAGGTAGGCGTAGCTGGGCGACGTGCCGTCCGAGCCGATGTTAAAGTAGTAGCCGTCCGACGTCCAGTGCGTGCGGTCGTTCGTGCGGAGCGTCACCTCGCTCGCGCGCCCGGAGAGATCGGCCCATGTCGTGGCCTCGCTGTCGTGCGGCTGGCCGACGCCCACGTTGCGAATGCCGTCAAGCCAGCCGACAAGCCCGCCCTGCACGTAGTCGCCCACATCGTAGTCGGCAGCGGAACGGATACCGCTAACCATGCGCCACTTCCACCGCAGGCGGCAAGTTGCGAACGGTGCGACGGCGGGAGCCGTCCACGATGTGGCGCTATCTGAAGTATCGATGACACGATAGGTTCCCGTTGCAGCATCCCACGCTTCGACGACATAGCCGCATGGCTCGTATGTCTTGCCGCCGACGGTCACGGCGCTCGTACCCACCGAGAATGTCCATCCCAGCGGGAAGTAAACGCCCGCCGTCTCGCGTCCGGACAAGCCGTGCGCGTCGGCAACGACCTCTACCGCATTCGAGGTCGGCACCTTCCCGTCGAAACGCCACACGTCGATGGAGTAGTGCCGCGAAATCTCGGCGTCGGAAAGAACGCGACCGTAGGCGCGGACGGCCTTCATCGTGCCGACAATCTGGTCTTTGTCCGTCGTTGCACCATAGTATGCAGAACCGATAATCCAAAAGGCGGGAGACATCTCCTTCACTTCCGCACGAGGCTTGACCACGTCGCGTACGCCAAGCATGTACGCGCGGTGGTCGGCTGTGTCAACCACGAACGCGGCATGCTTGCCGTCCCATGGCGATGTCGTGTTCGCGCGATAGTTCCAATTGGTCCATTCAGTGCCGGCATAGTGAGCCTCGGTGTTACCTGTCCACGCATCGTCCACCAGCCGCAGATAGTTTTGTTTTTCATGGACCTGAATGCACATGCCGTTTTCATAGCTGGCAGACCAGCCCGTGTTCGTGTAGCCGAACGAGAGGTATCTCGCCCACGAAGCCGTCTGGTCGGACGCCTTCGTGTCGCAGGCGATCTCGATCGTGCCGACCGTACCGAGCGACACCAACTCGCGAAGATAGGCATAGCTCCTTGCGTTGTTCGGACCAACGGCGAAATAGTAGCCGTCACTCGTCCAGTGGCTGTTCACGTTGGTGGTCATGTTGACCGGCGAACCGGAGACGAGCTCGCGCCACACGCCTTCGTCGGCATGGGGAAGAACCTTGCCGATGTTGCGGATACCGTCGTACCAGACCTTGATGCTGTCCGTGGAATAGGCGTCGATGTCTGCGCCGAGCTTGCCGGTCGCCGCCTCCCACTGCCACGTGATGCGCACCTTCTCGCTCTCGAATACGGTAACGGCAAATGCCGCAATCGTGACGGGCACGCCCCACGCGCCGTTTTCCCAGGTTTCAAGCGTGTAGCCCGTGCAGGCGTAGGTCGTGGAGCCGGCCGTCACGGACGGCGGTGCGGTGAAGACGTGCGAGCCGTCCACCGCATAGACGCCCGGCACTTCGCTGCCGAACACGCCCGCGACAGCCGTTGCGACCACGGCGTTCGTGACAGGCATCACACCCTCGAAACGCGCCGCGTCTATGACCGCGTTTGCCGCCACCTCGTCCGCCGTCAGCGCTCTGTTGTAGATGCGGACGCACTTCATGATGCCGGTGAGCTGCCGTCCCGAATCCACCTGGCCCATGCGGTTACCCACTAGCCACGACGTCACCGGGATGCATCCTTCGATCGCCGTGGGCCGATTAGCCGATTTGTTCTGGACACCTTGGTCGTACGACTTGAGTCCGCCCGCGCCAGCCGCACCAAACGTGAACGAAGCCTGTTTCCAGCTCCAGTTGCTGATCTCCTGCCCTGATGCAGCACCGGAAGTGCCCGTCCAGTTCACAGACCTGAAGTAGAGCGGACTTGCTGCCGTACCCAGGCTGATGTTGTTGTTGTTCGCGCCGGAGACGAAGCACGCCCCCCAGTTTCTGGCTGTTTGCGCGTCCCAGCTGCCCTCGAACGCGAACTCGAACGTCGCCTGCGTCATCGCGGGCGTGCCGTAGTCGAGCTGCGCGTAGCTGACGCCGCCGTTGTAGTTGAAGTAGTAGCCCGCGCCGTTGCGCCAACCGCTCGAGTTGTTTTTCTTGATCCTGGCGGGATTGTTCGCGTCCACAAGGTTCGCCCACGTCGCCGCGGCGGGGTCATGCGGCAGCCCCGCGCCCACGTTGCGGATGCCGTCCAGGTGAACGACCAGCCCGTCCTGCACGTAGTCGCCCACGTCATATTTGAGCGTCGCCCAACACGGCGTTGTCATGAACATCAAGGCAAATGCCGTCATGGACCCGAGGCTGCGCGCCCCCATCTTGGCAAGCGTCTTGCGGTTGCGCATTTTCCTGTCAGACATCTCAGAAATCCTTTCCATGTTTGGTCCAACGCACCACGTTGCGGCAGTACGGCGCATATTCTATCACCCCCCGGTTCCTGTACGCAAGTCCGTGCGCGAGATCTCGAACAGCTCGCCGTCGATTCGGTCGGAAAATTCCACCTGAAAGCCACGCTCCTCCAGCTCGCGGCCGGTCAGCTCCGCGACCGGTTCGCGTCGGGCCCCCTTCATCACCGCGTAGCGCGCGCCGGGATCGAGCCCGCGCACCGTGACGCACCGCGAGCGTTCAGCCGCGTTGCGTCGAAAAACGCCCACGAGGCCGCCGCTCTTCGTCTCCGTGTTGATGCGGGCGAAGCCGTCCCACGCGCCCTCATGCGGCTCGCCAAAACCAGGCAGGTCCTGCCGAAACGACATGTACGCATGACGCGCCTCAAGCGCCTTGAGCCAACCCGACCACGCCCTGTATTCCGCCCTTTCGTCCGCCGTGAGCTTGCGCGGATCGCCGAGCATGATGGGAAGCGTTCCGGCGAGGGACTTGAAGGAGAGCAGATGGCGCTCGCCGTTCATGTGGAGGTTGCCGATCACGAGCGACGACGCCGGCAACGCGGGCGTCCGGCCCCAGGCGAGGTTGCGCACGTAGAGTCGTCCGTCGTCGCCGGACCTGATGTTGGCGAGCCAGTTTCCTTCGGCATGCTTTGCAATGCCGTAGTCCATCAGGAATGTCTTGCCCGCCGTCTCGAACGTGCAGTCGATGAAGAGGCCGGGCGCGGCGGCGTGCAGCTCGTCGAAGAGCCTCATGCAGCTCGAAAAGATCGCGTCGTAGGAGTCGTCGTGCCCGGCGTGTCCAGGATGGTCCTTCGCATAGCAGCCCGTCCGCGCGTCGTCGTACACGTACGCGCTCGTGGCGATCGCGAGATCGAGCTTCACGTAGGCGAGGCCATGGTCCTTCACGAGGCCGAGGATCCTGTCGCGGATGTAGTCGCGCCACGGCGTCGCCAGGCAAGCCGTACGCTCGTTCCCGCGCATGGTGTGCAGGTTGGCAGGCTGCCCCGACTTGTCCTTGGCGAACCATTCGGGATGCTCCATGCGCGGCTTGGACGACGGCCCCGCGAACGCGAGCGAGATCCACAGGCCGGGCCTCATGCCCTTCGACTTGATGTAGTCGAACGTCGGCTTCAGCCCGCCAGGGAACTTCTTCTCGTCAACGGCCCAGTCGCCCTTGCCGTACTTCCCGTCGGAGACGTTGATCTGCCAGCCGTCGTCGATCACGAAATCCTCCACGCCGCATTCCGCCGCCGCGTCGGCGAGCGTGCGGATGAGCGACGCGTCGATGTGCGTGGCGAACGGCACCCACGTGTTGTAGACGAACATCGGCTTTTTGGGAATGTTCTCCACCCGCACGCCCATGTGCCTGCGCACGTAGTCCGAGACGGCGCCCTCCACGACGCGTGACGGATCGGGGCACGACGAGTACGGGGCCGTGAACACGGGCATGGCCGTCCAGCTTTCGCCTGGTTTCAGCCGCTTGCCGAAGGGATACCTCTCGCCGGCGTGCGGCGTGCCCGAGACGAGGAAGCTGCCGTCCTGGAAAACCGTCGTGCGCTTCATCGTCGCGATACCCTCGTTGCCGACGGCGATCCCGCACCGTTTCTCATAGTCGTGGACCACGACGAGCGGGTCGTTCCAGTCGCCGAAATAGACGCCGCCCTCCTCCCGGTAGCGCGCGAACCGCCGCATGACGCGGGAGTTGATGCATCCAAGCGTCGCGAGGCGGAACGTCTCGACATCGACGTCCGTGACGAAGCAATCCTTTTCGCCCGTGTTCGCAACCGCAAGCGTCTTGCGCACGAGCGCAAGGCCTGGGTAGGTGCGGTAGGCCAGCTCGATCCCCACGCAACCGTCGACGGACGTCGCCGCCACGCGGCATTCGTCTCTGCCGTCTTCCGCCTTCCTCCGTTCGAGACGAACATCCTTCCACACCGACCCTCCCGAGTACATCCGGCCGTCGACCCTGAACGCAAACTCCGGCGAGCCGCCTCTCATGAATTCCGTGCCGTCCGCGAGCTTGTACGACGCGCCGAGGAGCCGGCCGTTGCGCAAGTCCAACGTGCGCGAAACTCGCCCCTCCGCCACGACGAGCGAATCGACTGCGGCGGGATTCCCCGCCGTCACGCGCACACATGCGAGCATTGCCAGGAAAACCGCCCGTGCCGACCGGCATGATTCAATCATTGCCTCTCCTTCTTGCTGTCAATTCTTCCTGCGAACGGATGCATGTCCTTTCACCGGCAATCTTCACGACGAATCTTCCGCAGGCAAAGTGCCGCCACGGACCACGCCGGCACAGACGGCACGGCGAACGTGTCGCCCGTGCCGAGCGCCGACCAGGTTCCGTTCGCGTTCAGAAGTTCCGCCGAATAGACGCCGTCCTCCGTCAGGCGAACGTCCGTCGCATCGTCGAAATCAAGGTTGAAGAGGAATATCGCCCGCTCCGAGCGATCCGGCGTCTCCCACACGCTTTGCGCAAGGCGCACAACCGTATCCACGCGCGAAGGCATCCGACCGCCGGACAACCGGTCAAGGCCGTCCTTGACCGCGAGCCCCGCCTTGTGCCCCCAGACCTCCGTGCTCCAGGTGCCTGAGCCATGAACTTCCAGCTTTCTGCCGGCGCGCAGCATGTCGTCGGGAAATCTCTTCTTTATCTCCATCGCGCTCGTGCCATCCGCCAGCACCCCGCGCACGAGCCACTCTTCCAGTTTCTCCTTCGGCATCGCCCGCACCGACCGCCCCGCAAGCAGGAGCAGGGACGCGTCCTTCTCGCGAAAGGTGACCGGAACGCCCAGGTAGACGAGCGGCCACCACGCCTCGGCGTCGAGGCTGCCCAGCTTCCAGAGCGAATCGACCTTGCTGTTCTCCAACCAGATGTCCGGACTGTAGAACGGGTAGATGCCGATCTGCCGTTTGCCGCGCACAAGCGCGTGCATCCGCTCCACCTCGCGGTAGCGGCGCCCCATCGCCGCCACAACCGCGTCATCGCGCAGCTGCTCGTCAAGGTTCGGCTTGATCGCGTCGTACGTGGTGCCGCCCGCGCCCGCGAACGCGACGTTGAGCGCAAGCTCAAGGAAGGTCATTCGCATCGACTTCGCGCGTCGGACGTAGGGACAGGTCACCTCCTCGGTGAGATTGACGATTCCCGGCCCCTCGGTGGCCGCGCACATCCGTCCGATCGAGATGTTCTTCATCACCACGCCGTCATGCGCGTAGGGCGTGAAGTCGGTGTAGACGCCGCTGCCGTGACGAAACCACACCTCGCCCGCACGGTTTTTCGAGGCGGCAATAATCGCCGGGAAATCCGGCGGGGCGTACCCCTGCCCTTCGATGTTCGTGATCATGAAACCGACGATGATGCCGTCGTCAACCGCGTGCACGGCCTGCGCGACCGTACGCGCCATCTCCGTGAGGGCGCGGCTGTTATAGTCGCGCCACGCCTGCCGGACTCGCACGCCGTCCGGGCACGCATCGGAGAGAATCGCCGCCACGAGCGTCTTGCGGTCAAGGGAAAGGCCTGTCTCGGCGGCAAATCGTTTCCGGCAAGCGTCGCAAAAGCAACCGTGGCCCACGGGTGAATGGTTCATCATGCGGAAATCGTCGTCCACCCAGATGACGGAGGGCCCCAGCTCCGCGTATCGACGGAAGAGTGCGCACAGATAGTCCGCGAACGCAGCCGAACGCGGGCATGCGATCGCCTGGGCGGCCTTGCCGTCCGGCCCGACCATCTTCGGATAGCCTTGACGCGCCGTCCAGCCGTCCATGTGGCCGATGGTGGAGCTGATGCAGATCTGCACTTCCTCGCCTTGCGCCTTGAAGCGTTCAACGAACGCTTTCTGCCGCGCAAAGTCGCGCACCTCCGGTTTTCCGATCGTGAGGCCCGCGAACGTGGCGATGATGACGCCATCCTTGAAAGCGTCAGGGTATGCCCGCCGCGCCGCCTCGATCTTGTCCGCCTCGACGGCGAAGATGCGGTGTATCTGCCGGTATGGCGCGGCCCACGCGCTCGCCATCATGGCGACGGCAGCCAGTCCCAAGGTTGTCTTCTTCATTTGCACGTCACTCCATCTTCACGGGTCGTCGCCGTCCACGCGTACATCTCCACGGCGGCCGCGCCGAGCGCCGCCGTCAGCAGGATATCCATCGCTGCGCCTGTCCCGCCAATCACTTCTCGGGCGTGAAGCGTACCACGTACCCGCCGTCGGACGGGATCTTGACGCACAGCTTCTCGCCCGCCGCCACCGTACGGCGCTGGTGCACGTAGTCCGTCGCGTCTTTTTCCGTGTTCAGGCCGTCCGCGAATATCTCCGCTTCCCACCGTCCCGCGCCGAGGAACGACATGTCGAACGCGGCGTCGTAGCCGCCCGCGCCGGCGATCGCCGCGAGGTACCACGTGTCGCCCTTCCGGCGGGCGAGCGCCGCGAACTTGTCCGGCTCGCCCGCGATGCCCACGGTCTCGTCCCACGTGACGGGTGTCTGCGCCATGAACGTGAAGCACTCTTTGTTCTTGAGGTACTGCGTGGGGCTGTCGCACAACATCTGGAGAGGAGCCTCGTAAAGGGCCATGAGCGCCATCTGGTGCGCGCGCGTACCGGGCGTGGAGGGCTGCCACGGCGTGGGCGTCCAACGCTTGCGCGGCACGTTCAGCATCGCGCCGGGCGTGTAGTCCATCGGTCCCGCGACCATGCGCGTATAGACGATCGTACAGTCCTTGTCGGGGAAATACGTGCAGGCCTTCCCGCCCTTGCAGCACTCGAGGCCGTGCACGCCTTCGAAGTTGAGCGTGTTGGGATAGGTGCGCTGGAAGCCCGAGGGCTTGTACATGCCGTGGTAATCCACCACGAGGTGATATTTGGCGCAAAGCGCGGCCATGCGGGCGAGGAAGTTCACCAACACCTGGTCGTCGCGGTCCATGAAGTCGATCTTGAAGCCCGCCGCGCCCATCTTCGCGTAGTGCGAGACCACCTGCTCCTCGCGGCCGAGGAACTGCGCCCACGCGGCCCAGAGGATGATGCCCACGCCGCGCTCCTTGCCGTATCGGATGAGGTGCGGCACGTCAACCTCGGGATTGACCTCCATGATCTTCAGCTTCTGGCTCCACCCTTCGTCGAAAATCACGTACTCCACGCCGTACTTCGCGGCGAAGTCGATGTAGTACTCGTATGTCTTCGTGTTGCAGCCGGCCTTGAAGTCCACCGGGCGCATCCCGCCGTATTCGCCGCTCACGTTCCAGCAGTTCCACCAGTCCCACGCCACCTTGCCGGGCTTAACCCACGAGGCGTCGCCGATCTTCGAGGGCGAGGCGAGGGCGTAGACGATGTCTGCCGCCGGCAACTGCGCATAGCCGTCCGCCAGCACGAACACGCGCCACGGGAACGTGCGCGTACCCGACGTGCGGGCGAGGAAGTCCGCGCGCTCCACCACGCGCTGGTAGCGCGTGGGCGCCTCGCTGTAGCCCGCGCCCCATGTCCAGTAACGCGTTTTCACGGGATAGCGGGCAAACACGGCGTCGAGCGAGGCAGGGTCGGCGCCGCGCACGAAGTTGCAGCCTGGATAGTCCGCGATGTCGCTCTCGGTCACCGTCATCGCCACGCCGTCGGGATACGACGCCGTGATCGGCATGTACCAGATCTTCTTCGAGCCAGGCTCGGGCGCCTCGTTCACGGGGACGAGCCCGTACACGCCCTCCCAGCTGTCCTGCAGCGGGTCGTTCTCCGGCGCCTGGCGGTTCGCGGCGGCCCACACCTTCTGGTCTGCCGACGGAAACGCGAGCCGCGCCGTCTCGGCCTTCACCGTGATCTCACCGTCGAACGCCGTCGTGAAGCGGTACGCCACGCCGTCGTTGCGCGCGTGAAGCTCAACCGACCAGTCGCCGAACGAGACGACCGTGCCCGCGCCGTCGTCCTTGACGCGCGCGCGCTTGTAGATTGGCGTCTCGATCACGGCGTCATGCCTCAGCTCCTGCGCGCCCTTCGCCGCGCAACCTGCGCCGCCCAGCACACCGCGGCACTCAACGTCGAGGGAAATGTTGCGCACCTCGGCGCGGGGCTGTCCGCGCCGCAGCACGGTCACGCGCAGGGCGGGCTCCGTATCGAGACTGATTTCGTTCAGGCCGTCCGGCGACTTCGCCGACCAGGTCGCGGCGGAGAGTCCGCCGGCGATGCCGGCCGCAGCCGACAGGAATACGAATGTTTTCTTCATGTGTGATTTTCCTTTATGCTTTGATCGTGCTCGCCAGGATCATTCGAACTCAAGGAGAAACACGGCCGAATTGCCCTGCTGGAGGAATGTGACGGCCGTGCCGTCCACCTTGAACGGCGCGGCGGCAAGCTGGAGGTTCCAGTCGACGGCCTTGAGCGAGACTTCCTTCGGCTCATGGTCGAGCCGCACCGTGATGTCGCCCCAGCCGTTCCGGAACCCGCTCACGAGAACGCCGGTCCGTCCGTTGCCGTCGCGTCCCGCCAGCGCGTACAGGGGTTCCTGCGCCTCGGCCTTCACGCGGTCCGGGTAGCGCATCAGGTCGCCGTACGCCTTGAAGCACCAGTAGGAGTCGGTCAGTTCGCGCTTGCTGCGCTCGATGAGCCCCCAACCGACGGCGTCCGGCCCGGTGGTGTAGTAGCAGGCGATGTCGATGGGCGAATCCTGCCAGCCGATCATGACCGCCGCCGCGAACGCGCCGGCCTCGACCGTGGCGAGCTGTTCATACGCCTTCTTGCGATAGGGCTGATCGTTCTCCAGCCTCTTCCACACGCAGGGGAAGAAGTGCCATTCGTCCAGCACCAGCTCGGTCTTCGTGAAGCCGTGCCCGTCCACCAGTTCCCGCACCTGGCGCGGCAGCTCGCGGGCCAGGAAGTTGTAGTTGTCCGAGTACATGTGGAAGCTGAAGAAGTCAAGCGGCGCGCCGGCCTTGGCGACGGCGGCGAGGAACGGGGCGTAGATGCGCCGGTTGCCCGTGAACCCCGCGCCGCCCACCTTGATGCCCGGATGCTTTTCCTTGAGGTACTTGGCGGTGGTCACGTAGAGGTCGAAGAACTGCTCGTCCGTGCCGGTCCAGCACGCCGGACGCAGGTCCGGCTCGTTCCAGATCTCCCAATACTCAATGTTCCAGTGGAAGCCGTCGGCCCAGCCGTTGTTGTAGTGGTCGACGATGCGCGAGCAGATGCGCGCCCACTTGGCGAAGTCCTCCGGCGGGTGCACGAAGTACTTGACCAGCCCGTGCTCGATGCTCTCGCCGAGGCGGAAGAGGATCTTCGAGCCGTCCTTGACCGCCCGCCCCAGGTACTCGTCCGTCTGCTTGAACCAGTAGTTGTCGGGGTTGTTCTCGTCCGCGCGAAAGTTGGCGAAGATCATGTGGACGTCCACCGTCTTCACGCCGTCGTCCATGAGGATGGTGTCGTGCGAACGGACGATCGGCAGGCGCAGGTTTTCCATCGGCTTGATGAACACGTTCCATCCGCCGCTGTCCAGCCGCGCGATGGGCGTGTAGCCGTTGCCGCCGTTGAGGCGCAGGTTCATGCGTCCGGCGGACGCGCGCGTGTCCACGGTCACGGTGCGCGCCGCCGGAGTCTTCGCGTCGGCGGACTGCACGCAAGCAGCGGCCGCCAGCGCGGCTGTCGCAACGGCCCACAGGGATTTCTTGGGAATCATGCTTTCAGCTCCTTCAAATACTGCTTCACGCCGAAGCCGGCGCGCTCCTCGCGGAACAGCATCGCGTTCGCCT
>CAMNLN010000057.1 GCA_946543025.1 uncultured Verrucomicrobiota bacterium | reverse complement strand
GATAGCGGTTTGACAGGCGCGGGGCGAACGACTATACTTTTCGCCATGAATACGACGCTGGTCTACGGGCTGTCGGTGGCGGCGGCCTATCTGATAGGTTCCATCCCGTTCGGGTTTCTGATCGGGAAGATGCGCGGCGTGGACGTGCGGACGGTCGGATCCAAGAACATCGGCGCCACGAACGTCTACCGCACCGTCGGGCACGGATGGGGTCTGCTGGCCTTTCTCTGCGACTTCCTGAAGGGGCTGTTGCCGACGCTCGGCGCGAAGGCGCTGGCGGCGCATTCGGGCGACGCGGCGCTCGCCTACCTGCCGCTTGTGACGGGCGTGACGACGGTGGCGGGGCACATGTGGACGTGCTTCATGAAGTTCAAGGGCGGGAAGGGCATCGCCACGGGCTTCGGCATGCTCGTGGCGCTCGTGCCGTGGCTCGTGCTGACGGCGTTCGGCCTCTGGGCCGTGACGGTGTGGCTCTCGCACTACATCTCCCTCGGCTCGATCCTTGCGGCGGCGTTCCTGCTCGTGGCCGTGTGGTTCCCGATCCTGGGTTCGCCCGGCTGGAAAGACCTGCCGCTCTGCATCCTCGTCGCGTTCGTGTCGGCGTTCGCCATCTGGAAGCACCGTACCAACATCCAACGCCTTGCGAAAGGCTGCGAGAATAAGATCTATTGACGGAGCATGTTGCGATGAGCCTCTCGATGGCGAAGACGAACCGATCAAAATCCTTTTGCCTTGCCGGAAGGCTCGTGCTGGCAGGCGCGCTTGCGGCGGGCGCGGCCTGGGCGGACACGGCCGACGACGCGCTTGCGCTCGCGCGACGCACGTACGACTACGTGGCGAAATCGGTGGACGCGAAGACGCTCAAGCCCTACGCGCGCGAATTGGAAAGCGATTCAGCCTGGCTCGCCTCCGCCTCGAACGCGCCGACGGCGTACCGCGACGGCATCGGACGCGCGATCCGAAACCTCCGCCGTCGCATCCTCTTCCTCCATCCAGACCTCCAGTTCGACAAGCTCATCGCCGTGCAGCGAGGTCTCCCGTACACGTGGGATCTCCACATGGTGGACCAGTACGTCGGCCGCTTTTCGCGCCCTGGCCCCGGACTCGTCGTCCTCGAAAACTGGAAGGGCGTGCCCCGCAAGAAAGTCCTCCTCGCCGGCAAGCTGCCCGAGGGTACGGTAATCAATCCCGACCTCCACTGGGACGCCGACCGTCTTCTCTTCGCGTTCTGCGACCACACGGCGAAGCCGCCCGCCGGCTTTGATCCGGCGAAATACGGTTTCCATCCGGACGCGACGCCCAACCCCTGGATCTCGCAGGCCGATCCCACGCATCCTATCTACGCGGGCAAGAACGGCGGGTTCGACAAGACGGCCGAGGTCAAGCTCGCCCACCGCCGCTACTTCATCTGGGAGTGCGCGGCGGACGGTTCGTGGGCGCGCCAGGTGACGGGCACACCGGACGATCCGATGAAGACGCGCGACGGGCGGCAGACCGTGCTGATCGAGGACATCGATCCCTGCTATCTGCCCGACGGCGGCTTTGCGTTTTCTTCCACGCGTTGCCAGAACTTCGGGCGCTGCCACTGGGGCCGCTACGTGCCGTCCTTCCTGCTCTATCGCGGAGACCTCGGTCCGGACGGCGCGCGGAACATCCGTCCGCTTTCCTTCGGCGAGGCGAACGAGTGGGAGCCGGCCGTCCTCAACGACGGCCGCATCGCCTACACGCGCTGGGACTACGTGAACCGCAACGCCGTGTGGCATCAGTCGCTCTGGACGATCAAGCCGGACGGCACGGGCGTGGCGCACCTCTACGGCAACTACTCGGAGCGCGTGTGCGTGGGTACGGAGATCAAGCCCATTCCGGGTACGCCCGTCTGCGTGGCCACGGCGTCCGCCCACCATTCCTTCACGCAGGGATCGCTCTTCCTCCTTGACGCGCGCAAGGGCGAGGACGGCGACGCACCCGTCACGCGCATCACCCCGGAAAGCCCGTTCCCGGAGTCCGAGGGCTGGAACTTGCCGGTGACGTACTGCAATCCGCAGCCGGTGAACGACACGCTTTTCTTCTGCGCGCGTTCAGACGAGCCGATGTCCTTCCCGAAGGGGCACCCGCGCCGCCATTCCGGATCCTGCGGCGCCTCGTGGCCTACGCCGGCGGCGTTCGGCATCTGGCTGGTGGACACCCTCGGCGGGCGCGAACTTATCTATAAGGATCCCGAGATCTCCACGTTCAACCCGATTCCCCTCGTGAAGCGTCCAAGGCCGCCCGCCCTCGCTTCGCAGCTGCCGCCGCCGGACAAGGCGCCGCCGTACGGCGTCTGCTACGTGCAGAACGTCTACGAGTCGCGGAGGGACTTGCCGAAGGGGAGCGTGAAGGCGTTGCGCGTCAACCGGCTCGTCAACATGCCGGCCTGCCGCCGCGACACGCTCCATCAGGGACGCGACCTCGAGCTCTACAAGGAATATCTCGGCGAGGTGCCCGTGGCGGCGGACGGCTCGGCGGCGTTCAAGATCCCGGCCGGCGAGCCGATCCAGCTGCAGGCGCTTGACGCGGACGGCATGGCGATCCTCACGATGCGCAGCTTCATCCACGCGCAGAAGGGCGAGGTGCAGGGGTGCGTGGGATGCCACGAACAGCGGTCGCAGGCGGCGCGCACGGTTCCCGCGCCGCCCGATCGGACGCCGCTCGATCCCGTCAAGCGCATCGACCTGGGTTATCCGGGCGCGTTCAGCTACCTGCGGAGCGTCGCGCCGATCTTCGCGAAGCATTGCGCCGCATGCCACGTGGGCGGCGAAGGCAAGCCTCCCTCGCTCGCGGGTCTGGAAGGGCAGCGTTTCCTCGTACGGAAGAAGCACGTCTCGTTCGCGAGCTCGTACCGCGAGACGCATTATTCGAAACCCTACGATTACTTCGCGGCGGCGAGTCCGCTCACGAAGCGTCTCAGGTCCGGGCACGGGAAGGTGGTGCTTTCGCCGGACGAGTGGTATGCGCTGATCCTTTGGATGGACTTCAACGTGCCGGAATTCTCGCATGGCGGCGGCTACGGCTGGAACCGCATCGAGACGGCAGGACCGAATCCGCCGTACGCCGACATCGCCGGCACGTGCGGCCGCGGCACGAACTGCCAGTGCCGCAGCTGCTGGGTGCGCGAGGGCGGCTACAACAAGCGATAAGATTGCATAAGGTACGTGATGCTCAGACAGGCCTGGATAGTTGTTTTTGCGATGCTGGCCACGACGGCCTCGGCACGGGTGGAGTATGTCTGGTCCGAGCCGTTTTCGGCGCCGCGCGTCGCGACGACGAACGGGCTCTCGGTGAAGCCGGGCGACCAGCACGTGCTCTATTTCTCCAACGGCGTCGTGCGCGTCCATCATCTGGTGACGGACCGGTGGTTTGACCTGCAAGCCGCGCCGTTCAAGAAATGCTCGGCGGTGGAACGCCTTGACGACGGTCGCCTGCTGGTGATCGACGGCGCGGGCGAGAAGGCCGTATACGGCACCCCTGCGCGCACGAAGGCGTACCATTCCGCCAACTGGGCCGTCATGATCGTCTATCTGTTGCTGATGGCAGGGATGGGCTTGTGGTTCATGCGTCGGAACAAGTCGAGCGACGACTACTTCCGCGCGGGCGGGCGCGTGCCGTGGATCGTCGTCTCGATGAGCATCTACGCGACGATGTTCTCGTCCATCACGTTCATTTCCATTCCGGCGCTCACCTATCTCACGGACTGCCGCTATTTCATCATCACCCTCGGAATCATCCTCATGGCGCCGGTGGTGGTGAAATGGTACCTGCCGTTCTTCCGGCGGCTGAACCTGACGAGCGCGTACGAGTTCCTGGAGGTGCGGTTCAACCTGTCCTGCCGTCTCTTCGCGAGCGCGGCGTTCATCCTTTTCATGGTGGCGCGTACCGCCGTCGTCACCTATCTGCCGGCGCTCGCCATCGCGGCGGTGACCGACCTCGACGTGAATACGGCGATCGTCGCGGTGACGGTGGTGACGATCTTCTACTGCACGATCGGCGGCGTGGAGGCCGTCATCTGGAGCGATTTCGTGCAAAGCGTCATCCTCATCGCCTCGACGGCGCTCATCTACGTGCTGCTCGTTCTCGGGACGGACGGCGGCTTTTCGGGATTCATCTCCGCCGGCACGGAGGCGGGGAAGTTCCGCGCGTTCGACTTCGCGCTCGATTGGACGCAGCCCTGCTTCTGGGTCGTGCTGATCGGCGGCATCGTGGCCAACCTCGCCAGCTACACGAGCGACCAGTGCGTGGTGCAGCGCTACATGACGACGAAGGACGAGCGCGGCGCGGCGAAGTCCATCCTCTTCAACGGCGTCCTTTCGTTCTTCAACTGCATCGTGTTTTTCACGCTGGGCGTGGCGCTCTGGACGTTCTACCGCTCGAATCCCGGCCTGCTGGACGTGACGATGCCGAAGAACGACAGCGTCTTGCCGCTCTTCATCGGCAACGACCTTCCCACGGGTGTCTCCGGCCTCGTGCTGGCGGCCGTCGCGGCGGCGACGATGAGTACGCTCTCGGCCAATCTCAATTCCGCCGCAAGCGCGATCGTCACGGATTTTTGGGAGCGGCTGTTCAAGGCGGGCGAACGTTCCAAGCTCCTGTGCGGCAAGATTTCCACGGTGGTCGTAGGTTTGCTCGGCGGCGGTTTCGCGCTCGTGCTCGCGAACATGGAGATCATGTCGATCTACGACCAGTTCCAGCGCTTCCTCGGCGTGCTGACGGGCGGGCTCGGGTGCCTGTTCTTCATGGGCGTATTCATGAAGCGGGTCAACGGCACGGGGGCAATGGCCGGCCTCGTGGCGAACTACGCCGTCTGCTTTACCCTCGACCAGATGCAGTTCGCGGGCAAGCCGCATCTGCTGCTCTATGGTTTCTTCGGCATGGTCGCGTGCCTGATCGTCGCGCCGATCGCGAGCAGGTTCGGCAGCCACGAAATACGCGAAAGATAGCGGAGGTGGAGAAATGAAGCGAACGATCAAGTTCCTTGGAATGGCGGCCGGTGCGCTGGCGCTTGTCCTTGCGTTGCGCGCAAGCGGGTTCGGCGGCATGTGGAGCCGGACGCCGGCCCCTGCGCCGAAGGCCGCGTCTGGGGAGGTCGTGCGGGACGGCGAGTATACGGGCAAGAGCGACGTTGCGGCGTACATCAGGAAGTTCAACGGCAGCTTGCCAAAGAACTACGTCACGAAGGCGCAGGCGCGCGCGCTCGGCTGGCGGGGCGGTCCTCTGGAGCCGTACGCGCCCGGAAAGTCCATCGGGGGCGACCGCTTCGGCAACTACGAGCGTCGGCTGCCGTCCGGCTCCTACAAGGAATGCGACATCGATACGAAGGGGCGGCCGCGCGGCGCGAAACGCCTCATCTACACGCCGAACGGGCAGCGCATCTACTACACGCACGACCACTACAACACCTTCGAGGAAGTCAAGGAGGAGCGGAAATGAAGCAGGAGTTTGCCATCGACCTCAAGGACGTCGCCGATGCCGGCGCGCTGCAGGACGCCTTGGCCGCGAACTTGCCGCTGCCGCCGGACTACGGACGCAACCTTGACGCCTTTTATGACGTCCTCACCGAATATGGATCGGACTGGCGGATCGTCTTCCGGAATGCCGGCAAGGTCGCGGCGCCCTTGCGGGCCGTCTGTCGCGACGCCGTCGCGGAAACGCCCGGCCTTGAGATCGTCTTCGAAAAGAAGCGGCGGACGATCAGCCGAAAACGCCCTTGAAGAAGTCCAGCTCGCGCTTGACGGTCTTGACGAGGTCCGTTTCGTCGAACTTGTACTCGAAGTGGACGACGAAGGGGGCCTTGACGCCGCAGGCGTCAAGCAGGCGCTTGACCTCCTTCCACGGTACGATGCCCTCGCCGGCGGCGCACATGAACTTCGCGTGGTCCTTCTGGTTCTTCTTCGAGAGCTGATAGTGAAAATCCTTTAGGCACACCGCGCCGATGCGGTCGGCCACGAGCTCGAGGCCATGGCTCCACGAGAGATTTGTCTCGAAGTAGGCGTGCATCGGGTCGTACTCGAGCCCCATCCACTTCGGATCAAGGTCGCGAGTCGCCTCCCACACGTCCCACACGAGCCCGCCGAACACGCTGGGGCCCCATGAGCTGTGGTTCTGGTAGACTGTCTTGACGCCCGTCTTTTCGCTGAGCGCTGCGAGCGCGGCGAAGCCGGCCTTGATGCGCTCGAACGACTGCTTGAAGGATTCCTTCTTCATGTCGTAGAAGAAGTAGCCAGGACGGTATTGCGTCACGCCGCAGTCCGCCGCCACCTTGAGAAGCGTCTCCGATTCAGGCGCGGCACCGTCCGTGATGCCCGTCACGATCATGGTCGACTTGAGGCCCTGCTTGCGGGCGGCCTCGACGGCCTTGGGCAGATCGGTCTTCGCGTTCTCGGGGAGGACGTGCCCCTTCGGCCGCACGGTCCACTCGATGCCGTCGAAGCCGGCCTTCGCCATCAGTTCGGCGACGGCGTCGTAGTCCTTGCACAGCGGCGGCTGGAACATCTTGGAGAAGACGTGGAACTCGGGCCGGGGCTTCGGCGTCGGGGCTGTCGCCAGGTGATCGAGCAGCGAGTCCTGCGCGGCGGGCTTGGAGACCAGCGTGCCGAAGGGATCGGCGTTGCGGGCCTGCGGGGCCTCGATGGCGGTCATGCAGCCCTCGAACGCGGCGGCGATGCCGCCCACGGCGCCCATGCGAATGAAGTCACGTCTGTTCATCTCTTTCTCCTGTTGCGATGTCGGCGGGTATTATACCATACGCGCGGGTTCAGTAGCGCTGAAGCAGCTCAAGCATCTTGCGGTCGAGCTTGTGGCCGCGGAAGTCCTCGTATTCCACGTCCGCGCGCTCGGAGTCGAGCACACCGTTCGAGCCGCGCAGGTTCCAGAGCGCCCAGCCCATGTTGCGCTCCTTCCAGAGCGCGAGGTAGTCCTCGAAGATGTCCAGCACGATATCGTGCGGCGTCATCTTCCACACGCCGAACTCGCCGGCGAAGCAGAAGACGCCCCGTTCGATGATCGGATCCCAGTCCGCGAAAAGCTTCCGGTAGAGATATTCGCGTCCGGCGTCGGCGTAACGTGGCACGGCGGCATCGTGCCCGGCCGTCTTGAAGCCCCCCGTCCATCCCGTGAAGCGCTGGGCGAAATTGACCGGTGCGCTCCATTCCCCGACGACCGGCAGCTCCGTCTTGCGCGCGCCGTCGGGCGAGGCGAGCATAACGCCGTCCAACATGATCCAGTCACCCTTCGTCACCGTGATCGCAAACTTGCCGACGGACTTCGTGAAGGAGAACGTTTCGCAGCCGAGCCAGGTGCCTTGCTTGATCTTCCATTCGGGGTAGTACTTCACGTCGGACCACATCGCGCTCTTCTCGTCCGGCGCAAGCGAGACTTCCCGCAGAAGGGCGCCGTCCGCCGTAAAGCGAAGGACGACCGGGCCGGACGTCTTGCCGAAGCGGACGGTGAGCGTCCCGGCGGGAACGTCGAGCAGCTCGAACGGACGCTGCATGTCCTTCTTGTACGGTCCGGCCAGGATGCCGAGCGGGAGGTCGACGCGAAGCGGCCACACGGGTTTAGCCGTGGGCGTCCCCACCCACGGCGCGAGGTAGTGCGAGACGCTCATCGGCGTGTAGCCGCGCGTCGCCTGCGCCACGCCCGGCACGTCGACGAGCGACTTCACTGGACGTCGTCCGTAGGAGAGGCCGTCGGCGACGATGAAACGCGTCGGGTCCTCGGCGCGGATCGCCGCCACGAGGGCCTTGGCCACACGCCCGTACGTCTCGTCCGGAACATCCGGCGGCTCGTTGAAGAGGTTGAACGAGAGCGCGTCGTTCGGGATGCCCTTGTAGCGCCGCGCGAACATCGCCCAGTGCGTGCAGCAGACGCGCAGTGTCTCGGCGTCGGTGAAGAGGTCCGTTGGCTCCCTCGGCCGCGCCACCGTGTAGCCGGGGCAGCGGTGCATGTTGATCGATACGTGCACGCCGTACTTTCGCCCAAGCGCGATCGCGCGGTCGACGTATTGGAGGTGGTTCTCGTCGAAGGCCTCCCAGTTCTTGCGGTCGCCGTCCTTGATCCAGTATCGGTAGTCCATCGGGAGCCGGACGAAGTTGAAGCCCCAGTCTCGGATGATCTGGAAGTCTTCCTCGCGAAACTCCTTCGGCGTGCGGTCGTTGCCCATGATGAACATCTCGAGCAGGTTGAATCCGCGCCAGCGCACGGAGGGTCGCCCGTCCTTCATCTCGTCGCCAAGCTTCACGCGCGGCACGTCGGCCGCGCCGCAAACCACCGCCACGCCGGCAAAGAGGATGCCGGCGACGCCGCCGACCTTGATGAGCAAACGTCTTTTCATGGCTTGAGACCTCTTTCGCAGGGGAACAACATCGTAAAAATTATAGCATAACCGATGGTGACGCGGAAACAGACGCCCCTCGCGAATGGCTGACGCGACGCCGCGCTTGCCCGTGAAACGACGGTGGTGTATAATATTCCGAATGAAACAGACCCCCGCACCTGATTCGTACATTCTCCGCTGGAAGGGCGATGAACTTGCCGTCACGCTGGCGCTCGACGCGCCTCGGGCGGGGCGCGCCGTCTTCCGCACGGACCTCGGCGGGGACTGGCACGACGTCCCGATGAAGGAGACGCGCCCCGGCGTCTATTCCTGCGTCGTCGCGCTCGAGGCGGTGGGCATCTTCCATGGCAAGGCGTGCTTCTTCCCGAAGGGGAAGAACCTGCCGGAATGGCCCGCCGGCGGCAACCTGCGCGTGAAGGTGGCGCCGGCGGCCACGCGCCGCGCCAACTCGATCTACACTGTCTTCCCCCGCCAGTTCGGCGGCGCGCGTTTCCGCAATCCGGAAGCCGAGCCGGGCGTGAAGGAGGCGCAGGCGTTCCTCGACGCGCGGGGATACAGCGTCATCCCGCCCTCGGGTACCTTCCGCGACGTGAAGCGGGAACTGGGGCACGTCATGGACGACATGAGGTTCCGGATCGTCCAGCTGCTGCCGATCTTCCCCGTGCCCGCCACCTTCGCGCGCATGGGCCGTTATGGTTGCCCGTTTGCCGCCACGGACTTCCTCTCTGTCGATCCCGCCTGCGCGGAGTTCGATCCGCACGCCACGCCGCTCGACCAGTTCCGAGAACTGGTTGACGCCGTCCATGCCAAGGCCGGTCTGCTTTTCATCGACCTTCCCGCCAACCACACCGGCTGGGCCGCGACGCTTCAGACGCATCATCCCGACTGGTACCGCCACGCGGCCGACGGCGCGTTTGTCTCGCCAGGCGCATGGGGCGTGACGTGGGAAGACCTCGTCGAACTCGACTATTCCCACCCCGAGCTCCGCGCCTACATGGCAGACGTGTTTCTCTTCTGGTGCCGGCAGGGCGTGGACGGCTTCCGCTGCGACGCGGGCTACATGATCCCCGCCGAGGCGTGGACGCAGATCGTCGCGCGCGTCCGCGCCGAGTACCCCGACACCGTCTTCATGCTGGAAGGCCTCGGCGGCAAGCTGGAGGTCACCGACCGTCTGCTCGCGGAGTCCGGTCTCGACTGGGCGTATTCCGAGGTGTTCCAGACCTACGACCGCGCGGCATTCGAGTGGTACCTGCCGGGCGCGATCGCGCGCGCCGAAAAGTATGGCGCGCTCGTCCATTTCGCCGAGACACACGACAACGACCGGCTCGCGAAGAAGGGACGCGTCTACGCGCGGATGCGCGTCCAGCTGGCCGCGCTCCTGAGCCACCAGGGCGCGTGGGGCATCGCGAACGGCGTGGAGTGGTTCGCCGACGAGAAGATCGACGTTCACGGCGCAAGCGCGCTCAACTGGGGCGCCACCGACAACATGGTGGCGCTGATCGCCCGCCTCAACGCCTTGCTCGCCGAGCATCCGGCCTTCGGCCCGGACGCGCATCTGGAGGTCGTCACGCGCGGCGACGGCAACACGCTCGCCGTGGCGCGCACAGGTGCCGCTGCCGTTCTCGTGCTGGCCAACCTTGATTGCGAAGCGTCCGCCACCATCAAGTGGGACGCTGCCAAGTTTGGCGCAACGCTCGCCACCGACCTGGTGACCGGCAAGCAGTTCGCGGTCGATCCGGCGGCAGGCGTGGAACTGGCGCCTGGCGAGGTGATGTGCCTGGAAGGGGAAAGGCGAAAGACGAAAGGTGAAAGCCGTTCGGATGGGGTCGCCGCGTCACCCTTCGCCGTTCACGCTTCGCCTTTCACGACCTGGTCGTGGCCCGACGATACCCGGCGCGAAGTATGCGTGCCGGCCGGGTGCGCGTTGCGCGTCGCCGCGCCGCATCCGTTTCGGGTGCGCGTACGCGATGACGCGACGACGCTGGCGACGGAGCGTTCGGGTCGGGCGAACGACGCCGTCCTCGAACTGCCGCCGTATGTCGGCGACGGTACGCGCGCGCAAGCGCTGACGCTCGAGATTGCGGTCTACGCGCCCGAAGGCGTGCAACACGCCTCCTCGCGCGTGCTGCTGCCGCCGGCGGGCGAGGCCGCGCGCGTGAAGCTCGCGTATACGGGCGACGAGATACGCGCGGACCGGACGCTGGAGACGATCCTTGCCGACGGCGCGGGGGCGATGAGCCGCGTGAAGCTCGCATGGAGCGACGTCCGCAGCCAGTATGACGCGCTCTTCGCCGCCAACACAAATCCTCATGTGCCGTCTGATCGGCTGGTCCTTTGGACGCGTTGCCGCGCGTGGCTGCAGTACGAGGGCTACTCGCACGAGATCAACGCGGACTGCATCGAGTCCTTTCGTCCAGATCCTGCGGGGCGTTTCGCGGAGTGGACGTTCCGCGTGCCGTGCGGCATGGGGCAGACGGCGCGCTTCGCGTTCACGCTCGCGCTCGCGCCCGACGGCGGCAACGCGGCGCAGCTTGCCGTGCGTCGGCTGGCGGTGGCGGACGCGCAGGCGCGCGTCCCTCCCGTGCGCATCGTGTTCCGGCCCGACCTCGAGTGGCGCAGCTTCCATGCGGTCACAAAGGCGCAAGGCGCCGTGGAGCAGGCCTTCGGCGCGCCGGGCGCCATTCGGGACCTTGACGGCCGCGCGGGCTTTGCTTTCTGCCCCTACGAAAAGAGCGAGCGGCTGGTCTTCGTCGTCGCCAACGGCGAATTCCACCGCGAGCCGGAATGGAACTACTGCGTGCCGCATCCCGAGGAGGTCGAGCGCGGCCAGGAGCCGTGCGGCGACCTCTATTCGCCTGGCTGGATTTCCTGCGACTTCAAGTCAACGGGCGACGAGGCGAGCTTGTCAGCCTCTTATGTCACGCCGAATGCCCAATGTCAGATGCCCGACATGAAGCCGGGCGCGAGACGCGAGACGCGAGACGCGATTCCCGTCCCTGACGCCTTGCGCGAGGCGTTGAGGCTCTTCATCGTCCGGCGCGACGACGTGAAGACCGTGATCGCCGGCTACCCATGGTTCCTCGACTGGGGACGCGACACGTTCATCTTCCTGCGCGGCGCGATCGCCGCCGGCTTCACGAAGGAGGCGCGGGCGATCGTCACGGCGTTCGCGCGGTTCGAGGAGGACGGCACGTTGCCGAACATCATCTACGGCGACACGGCCGGAAACCGGGACACGACCGACGCGCCGCTATGGTTCCTCGTCGCCGTGCGCGATCTCTGCGCGAAGTTCGGGCGGAAGAAGTTCCTGTCCACCGATTGCGGCAACGGGCGGACGCTCGCGGACGTGGTGGAGTCGATCGCGGCGAACTACGTGAAGGGGACGCCGAACGGCATCCGCGTGGATCCGGATTCGGGCCTCGTGTGGTCGCCTTCGCACTTCACGTGGATGGACACGAACTATCCCGCCTGCACGCCGCGCGTCGGCTATCCCGTGGAAATCCAGGCGCTTTGGATCGCCGCCCTGCGCTTTCTCGGCGGCACTTGGAATGCGCTCGCCGAACGCGCCGAGGAATCGCTCGTCAAATACTTCGCGAATGGCAACGGCCTCGCCGACTGCCTCGACGCGCCTCACGGCGAACCCGCCGCCCGGGCCGTCCGCGACGACGCCGTCCGCCCGAACCAGCTTTTCGTTCCCTCGCTCATCCCTGTGTTCGACAGACGGCAGACGATGGCGATCGTCCGCGCATGCGAGCGGTTGCTCGTGCCCGGCGGCGTGCGGTCGCTGGCGGCGGGGCATCCGCTCTATCGGGGCACGTATGCGGGCGACGAGGATTCGTCGCGCAAGCCGGCGTACCACAACGGTACGGTGTGGGCGTGGCCGTTCCCGATGTATGCGGAAGCCGCCGTGCTGTCCGGCGTGCTCACGCGCGAACAGGGGCTGTCCCTCCTGGCGTCGTCCGTGGAGAACCTCAACGCGGGTTGCGTGTGCCAGCTTTCCGAGAACGCGGACGGCGACGCGCCGCACGCGCAGAAGGGGTGCCGGGCGCAGGCGTGGAGCGCGTCGGAGCTGCTCCGCGTGTGGCTGGCGCTCTCTGCGTGAGAAGATTGCAAAATCGTCGTGT
This sequence comes from uncultured Verrucomicrobiota bacterium, assembly GCA_946543025.1. Classification (GTDB taxonomy): domain Bacteria; phylum Verrucomicrobiota; class Kiritimatiellia; order RFP12; family UBA1067; genus RUG572. The sequence continues at coordinate 1,783 of CAMNLN010000057.1, read as the reverse complement.
CAGATTCGGGAAAGATCCGCCCCTAGCTCCTTGTAGCATCGACAGGAAGGAGCTGAAACATGGACACGATCAAGACAGTTGCGGTGGCGGCGGCGGGATTGGCGTTCGTTTGCATGGGAGCGCCCATCCGCTCGTACGTGGGCGTGGGGGCCGCTTTCCCAAGTATGCACGCGCGCATCCGGGGGAACGGCAGCGCGCCGCGTGCCGGGCAGGTGCGGCGGGCGGCGGGACATCCGAACGGCCCTGTGATCCGCAACGTGCATCGGGGAGAGGACTCGCTGCACCGGCCTTGGGCCGGCAGCATCTCCTATGAAAGAAAGAAGGACGAGGCCGACGCTCGTGCGGCGGCGCACAAGATGAGGCAGGAGACGCGGTCGATGCTGGACCTGATGAACGCTGAGGCGGAGTCGGAGCGGCGGCGGCAGGCAAGCGAACGGCGGCAGGCCGAAGAGCGTGAGAATTTGGCGGCCGCCAAGGCGGAGGTGCGCGACCAGCGGCGGCAGCGGGCGGCGGCACATCAGGCCTTTTTGCAGGAACAGACGGACGAGATTCGCCGCCGCGCAGCCGAACAGGAAGCCCTTCGCATGCGCCGCTTGGCCGAGCAGGAGGCCGCGCATGATCGGATTCTTGCCGGATTGAAGCCCTGCCGCGCCTACAACGCCGACGGGTCGGCCTGCTCGCGCAAGGCGAACCCCGGATTGTCATTCTGCCATCTGCACGTCGGATACGACGGGCCGCTCCAGCCATGCGTGGAAAAGCCGAGCGAACCGGTCGCAGACATGGCCTCCCAGACGCCGAGGAAGGAGGATGCCGCCCCGAAGGTGATGGCGGCGGCACCTGCTCCGATGCCCGAACCTCGTCCCGTGGTGCCCCAGCCGATCGTCATACAGGCGCCGGCGATCGAAGGCGGCTCGTCGCTGGAACGGTCACTGGTCCTTGTTGTGACGGTTCTGGCGGTCGTGGTCTGCCTGACGGCCGTGGGCGGCATGACGTTTGTCGGCGTCCGCCTTTTGCCGCACCGCTAGCGACTGTGCGCGGCGGTGTTTTATGCTATACTGTCGCAATGCGCAAGCAATCAAATATCGCCGACGGGCATCGTCCCGTCGTTCGTCTTGCGGCGGCAGTCCTGTGCGCGGCGCTGGGAATCGTCGCCGCGCGGGCCGAGGTGCTGCCGACGGACTGGACGGCGGCATTGTCCGTGCCGGCAGGCTACACGTTCGCGCGCCGGACGACGCTCGTGCGCACATGGACCTTTCCCGGTTTCACAGTTGAATTCTATCGTCAGGTGAACGGCCCCGGCACGGAGCAACGCGTCTTCCTCGCGGTGCCGAAGGAGCGTCCGGCGAAATGTCCCGCCGTGGCCGTACCGTTCTATTATCCTGAAGCGATGCTGGGGTTCGACCCGGAGACAGGCGAGAATCTTCCAAAGTTCGCGGGCGTGACGATGCTCGCCGACCTCGCGCGACGCGGGTTCGTTGCCGCCTCGGCGGACGCCTACCACCTCACCTACCGCATCGGCGCCGCCGAACCGCGCGACGACTTCAAGCGCTGGAAGAAGGCCGCGGAGGCGCTTTCCCGCGACTGGCCGAAGTGGACGGGCATCGGCAAGCTGACGGCGGACACGCGCCTCGTGATCGACCTGCTGGCGGCCGACCCGCGCGTGGATGCCACGCGCATCGGCATCATCGGACATTCCCTCGGCGGCAAGATGGCGTTCTACGCCGGCTGCCTCGACCCGCGCGTGAAGGCGATCGTGACGAGCGACTGGGGCATCGACTGGGAC
>CAMNLN010000056.1 GCA_946543025.1 uncultured Verrucomicrobiota bacterium | reverse complement strand
GGGCGGATGACGGTGGGCGCAGTTGGCAGGAACAACCAGATCCGGTTCAACTTCGCGGGCGGAACCTTCGCTCCGGCGGGCGGGACGCTCGCCATTCCCAATCCCTGGGCGCTCATCGGAAACGCGACGTTCGACACGCCCGAAGGCGCCACGCTGACGTTCACGCAAGTTCCGTCCGGATCGGGCGGCCTGTCCAAGGCAGGTGCCGGGACGCTGAATCTTTCCGGCGGTGTGACGCAGAGCAACGACGTGACGGTGTCGGAAGGCGCGTTGTCCGTCGGGGCGGGATCGATGTTCGGCACGCTCGCGCTCGCGGCGGACGCGACGGTCAGCCTCGTCGGCGTCAGCACGGCGACGAACTTCACGCTGTCCGGCGTGGCGCAGCCGGGGAACGGCGCCGTTTACTCGAAGGAGAACTGCCCGCAATTCATCACGGGCGACGGCGTGCTGCTGGTGGGCGGCGTTCCCGGCAAGTGGAACGGGGGCGCGGACGATGGCAAGTGGAGCAGCGCCGGCAACTGGTCGGGCAACATCATCCCGAACGGGGCGACGATGGACGTGGACCTGTCCGCCGCCGCAGGGACGCTTTCGTTCGACGCGGGCGCGGTCACCGTCGGCTCGCTCTCCTACGCGACGCCCGGCGGCGCGGGGACGCTCACGAACGCGGCCCCGGCGGGCAGCGCGGACAACGTGCTGAACATCGTCGACAAAGGCGTCGTCACGGTGGGCGAGGGCGAGACGCTGGTGCTGGACCATCCGCTCTGCATGTTGGGCCAAGACGTCTACAAGCGCGGCAAGGGGACACTCGTCCTGCGGCAGGGCATGTGCTCTCCGGCCAGCCGCGCGACGCTGGACAACTACTTCAGCATCGAGGAGGGCGTGGTCATCAACGAAGGCTGCGTCACGAACGTCATCCCCACGCCGGGCGCGGTCGACAGGAGCGATCCGACAAACGTGCCGCAGTTCGTCAACCGCGACGGCGCGTCGCTCGTCGGCACCACGTTCGTCGACGCCATGCACGCGCGCGACAACCCGCCGAACCCCGGCAACGGACTATTCACGCAGGAGGGCGGGCTCGTGGAGCCGAACATCGCGAACTGGGTCACGCGGGGCATCGTCGGCTACGCGCCGGCCGGCGCTTCGGCCGGCGGCACGGGCACGTACCACCTGGTAAAAGGAACGTTGCGCATCCCGGCAGGCAAGGTGTTCCACATGGCGAGCAACAACGGGCATGGCGTATTCGTGCAGGACGGCGGACTGTTCGAGAACAACGGGACGTTTGGCATGGGCAACAGGTGCTCCGTGACGCTGAACGGCGGAACGATGCGGTTGACGACGGTCGAGAACCAGAAGCCGATCATATTCTCGGGCGGCGTGTTCCGTCCGTTGCCCGCCTCCTTCACGTTCGGCTCGTCGTTCGAGCTGACGGGAGACGGCGCGTTCGAGGTTGACGCGGGCAAGACGATGACTCTCAACGCCGCCAATCCCCTGCGCGGCAACGCGCCGCTGAACAAGGCCGGCGAAGGCGTCCTGGCCATCACGGGCACGGGAGCGGGCATGACGGGGCCGGTCAACGTCGATGCCGGCACGCTGCGCCTGGCGGGCGCCATGCCCAACGCCACGAACTTCAACGTGGCGGCGGGCGCGACGCTCGAGGTCGCCACGGGCACGGCCTCGTTCAACGCGCAGACCGTCCTGCGCGTGGCAAAGGACGGCAAGCTGAATCTCACCGGCACGGGAAGCGTCTCGGTCGACGCCCTGTGGCTGGAGGAGCGCCCGCAGTACGGCTTCGGCCGCCGGTACGGTTCGTCCAGCCATGCGGGCGAAGTGGACATCGTCGACGACAAGCATTTCGTCGGCACGGGCGTCCTCATCGTCGTCGGCAAGTCCCTCGGCGCCGGCACGACGATCATACTCAGGTAACTATCCACCAATAGCCATGAAATTAACAAGTCCATTTGCTAAAACCGAGACGAAATTAACAAGTCCATTTGCTAAATTTGCTAGGACTGGAGGAAGAGGCATGAAAAGACTGATCTTTCTGTCAGCGTTGCTGGCATGCGGGCTGGCGTTCGCGCGCGAGGCGCCGCCGAAGCTGCAGATCGACGTCGACTTCTTCGACAACCTCGAGACGGTGCGCCCCTACTGCGGCTCCAACTGGATCGACCGCTTCTTCGCCGACTGCAAGGCGCACGGCGTGAAGCGCGTTACGTGGCGCTGCTTCGCCCAGATCGCCAACTACCCCACGGAACTCAACTACACGATGGACGCCGTGCAGACGATCCGCTCCGCCGCCGACGAACGTCGCTTCGGCGGCGCGTTCGCGGCAAAGGTGGGCGTGGGACGCCTGCCGCCGGGAAAGGCTTTCGGAGGAATCCGGCAGCGGGTTGTGCCGAAGGATGGCGGACGCGCAGGAGCGCGTCCCTCCCGCGAATATTTGTTTAGGGGCATGGTGAGTTCGGATGCGCTACCGTCCGGCGCGTTTCTCGCGGCGATCGACGCGGCAAGCGGGACGCTGCTCGCGAAGGGCGAGGAGGTGAGGTCATTCGACATGTGCCGGACGGAGATCCGCTTCGCGGCGGACAGGCCGTTCGACGTGGGCGTGTTCTCGGCGGGCGCGGACGGCATCCACGTGTTCGTGGCGGACGCCCTCTCCCTGCGCGCGCTCGACGCGCCGGACGAGGAACTGCTCGCGAACGGCGGCATGGAGGAGCTCGACGCCTTCATGGAACCGGCCGGCTGGACACAGGATGGCACGTGCTTCGTGACGCTGAACGGCGACGTAATGGCCGTTCCCGAGAAAGAACGCAAGGCGCGTTTCCCGAACATCCAGGGCTTCAACATTCTCAACCATCCGTACCGCGAGCGCACCGAGCGCATCGTGCGCGCGGCGGAGGACGGCAATTCGCTCGCGCTCGCGGGGAAGGCCGCGAAGAAGTACGGCGTCGAGCTGTACGCGTGGTACGATCCCTTCGACGACGGACGCAAGTGCCTGCCGCCCGTGAAGGTGTGGGCGGACAAGTTCATGGAGTCGCATCCCGAGTTCCGCTGCACGGACAAGGACGGCCGCGCGCGCTGGGGGCTCCTGTGCTTTGCCTGTCCCGAGGTGCGCGCGCACAAAGCCACCGTCGTCCGCGAGCTTCTTTCCTACGAGGGCGTGACGGGCGTGGCGCTCAAGACGCATTACCAGCACAACCTGCTCTGGGGCTGGGACAGCAAGGTGCAGACGGACTGCCTGTACCACCCGGCCATCCTCGCGCGCTACCACGCGCGGTGGGGCCTGCCGAAGGATGGCGCGTACAGCGCGTTCCGCCTGCGTCAGCTCCACGGCGAGGCGGTGATGGAATGGCTGCGCGAGCTACGTCCGCTGTTCGCCGCGTCCGGCAAGCGCCTCTGCATGTTCCAAGCCCCGGGCGTTTTCCTCGACCGCGTCAATACGTGCGGCTGGTACCTGCCGCCGGAAAAGATCGTGCGCGAAAAGCTGTGTGACGACTTCCTCATCGAGCCGCGCTGGAGCGGCGATCACGCGAAACGGTTCGCGGAGTCGGCGGCGGTGAACCGTCTCGTGGCGGCGTGCCGCGCGGCGGGCGTGGGCGTGGGGTTCGACTTCTATTACGCGAGCACGGGCTGGACGCCCGCGATCAAGGACAAGGGCGCATTCCTCGTCGAACAGGTGACGGCGCTCGGACGCGAGGACGTGGACTACATCGGCCTCTACGAGGAAATCTGCCTCCACAGCGTGTGGCCGCAGATCGGCCAGGCGGCAAAGGCGCTCGCCGGCGCGCCGCCGCCGACCATCCGCACGGGTATCCCGTCGGCTGCAGACGGCAAGCTCTCGCTCGCCTCGTGCCGCGACGTGACGCTTGACGACGGACGCGGCGGCATCGGCAGCGCCGTCGAGCTGGTGAGCGGCGAGGACGCATGGGACGGCCTCTACATGTCGCCCACGAACGCGCAGGCGATCATCCTCTTCAACCAGCCGCTTGAGCTTTCGGAAGTCCTTCTCTACTCCGGACATCTCTCGTGGGTGAACAAATGCCCGGTGGAAGACTGCACCATCGAGGGCTTGCGCGGCGGCACGTGGCATTCACTCGGCACGCTGACGAACGCGAATGCCCTGAAGGGCAACAACCAGGAAGTCCCGAACGTCTGCCGCTTCGCCCAGCGGACACTTGAGGGTTTGAGGGTGACCGTGACGCGCGGCGGACACCCCACATGTCTCGTCCTGCGCGCAATACAGGGGAAGTGACATGAACAAGACAAGCATGTTTGCGATTCTTGCCGTTTCAACGGTTGCCGCCGCGCAGGTGAAGGAATTGAGGACCGGGCGCGAGGTGATGTGGGACATGGACCGCATCGCGGCGCTCGACGGCGGCGCGGCGCTGAAGCTGCACCATCCGGAGCAGCGCGAGGTGTCGATGGTCTACGATGCGCCATGGGAAGGAAACGTGTGCTGCTACCATACGGTTCTGCGAGACGACGTGAACTACAAGATGTACTACCGCGGAAGCGCATACAAGCTGCCCGGCTACAAGAACCACCAGGTGGTTTGCTACGCGGAGAGCGACGACGGCATCGTCTGGCGCAAGCCGAAGCTCGGCCTCTGCGAATACGACGGCTCGACGGCGAACAACATCATCCTGAAGAACGACGGAAAGCAGGCCGCGCACAACTTCTCGCCGTTCTTCGACCGCAATCCCGCCTGCAAGCCGGCGGAGAAGTACAAGGCCGTCGCCGGCGAGGGAAAGAGCGGTCTCGCCGGCTTCGTCTCTCCCGACGGCATTCGCTGGATGAAGATCGGCAACAAGCCGCTCATCACAAAGGGCGCGTTCGACTCGCAGAACATCGTGTTCTGGGACCTGGCCCGCGGCTGCTACGTCACCTACTACCGCACATTCTGGAAGGGTCCCGGCGGCAAGAGGCTGCGCGGCATCCAGTGGGCCACGTCGAAGGATTTTCTGACATGGAGCGACCCGCAGTGGGTGACGTACGAAACGGACTCGCCGAACGACCAGCTCTACACGAACGCGATCCACCCCTACGACCGCGCGCCGGGGATGTACGTGGGCTTTCCGAAGCGTTTCACCGAGGGGCGCTGTTCGGCCTACGACAAGAGCGGCGCGGGCGGCATCCCTGGCGTCTCCGACGGCGTGTTCATGTCAAGCCGCGACGGCGCGCGCTTCCGGCGCTGGAGCGAGGCGTTCCTGCGTCCGGGCCTCCAGCACGAGCGCTGGATCAACCGCAACAACATGATCGCGTGGGGGTTCGTGCAGACAAAGTCCGCCATCCCCGGCTGCCCCGACGAGATCTCGCTCTATTCCACGGAAAACTACTATTCGCTCGAAGCGCCCAACCGCCTGCGGCGCATGACGATCCGCCTCGACGGATTCGTCTCCGTGAACGCGCCGTGGCGCGGCGGCACGATGACGACGAAACCGCTGACGTTCGCGGCTGCGCCGGCCGGCAAGCCGACGCATCTCCTGCTGAACGCCTCCACGTCCGGCGCAGGTTTCATCCGCTGCGAGATCCGCGATGCCGACGGCGCGCCGATTCCCGGCTTCACGCTCGCGGAGAGCAAGGAAACATACGGCGACGAGATCGATCTCGCGATGGCGTGGAAGGCAGGCGTGGACGTGAAAGCGCTCGCAGGAAAGCCCGTTGTCCTGCATTTCGAGCTGAAGGACGCCGACATCTATTCGTATCGCTTCGGCGAGTAGCAATTTACCCAACCCAAACCACAAAGAACCACAAAGGAAAAAACAATGAACAGAAGAGAGTTTCTTGGCACGGCCGCGCTGGCGACGGTGGCAGGCCTGCAGGGACAGACGACCACAAAGCCGACCGTCAACACGTTTCCCACATTGAACGGCCCCGAGTTTCAGGGCATGGAAGGCGTTTTCGTGCCGATCTTCACGCCCTACACGAAGGACTACAAGGTCAACGGCGACATGGTGGGCAAGACGATCGAGCGCTTGCTGAAGGCTGGCGTAAAGGGCTTCTACGTGGGCGGCGGCACGGGCGAACACGTGCTGCTCTCGCTCGCGGAACGCAAGTACCTCGCCGAGGCCGCGATCAGCGCCGTGAACAAGCGCGCGAAGGTGATCATCCACGTGGGGTGCACGTACACGGAGGATTCCGTGCGACTCGCGAAGCACGCGGAGAAGGCGGGCGCGGACTGGATCGCGTCGCTCGGGCCGCTCGTGTTCGGACAGAACTTCGACGCCTCGTACTACCACTACAGCCGCATCGCGGGCGCGACCGCGCTCCCGATGATGATCTATTGCTGGTACCGTGACCTCGTGCCCGACCGCGAACGGAAATTCTACGAGATTCCCAACCTCAAGGGCCTCAAGTACACGGGGCGCGACTTCTGGTCCGTGCAAGAAATGAAGAAGATGGTCGACAAGGAAATCGTCTGTTTCGTCGGCGACGACCCGCACCTCCTGAGCGGGCTTGCGATGAACAAGCTCTTCTCGGGTGGCATCGGCACCACATACAACTTCACCCCGGAGGACTACGTGGCGATCTGCCGCCTCGCGAAGGAAGGCCGGTTCGCGGAAGCAGCGCCCATCCAGGAGCGCGCAAACCACCTCACGTACTTCTTCTCGAAGTACCCGAACTTCTCCTACCGAAAGGCCGGCATGCGCGTCCTCGGCTACGACTGCGGCTTCGCCCGCTCGCCCTTCGGCCAGCCGATCAGCGAGGCCGACTATGCGGCGTTCGCTGCCGCGTTGAAGCCCCTTCTCGGCTGACGTGCGCGGCGTGCTACCGGAACAGCATCATCGTACCAAGCGATTTCACCACCAGCACGAGCGACGTCCCCGTCGTCGCGAGCGTGGACGTCGGGAAACGGTCATCTGTCATCTGAAGCGTCAGGTTGGCGCCGCCCGTAAGTTCTGTCGCGCTCAGCAGCGTGTACGTCCCGGTGCGAAGCGGCCCCGCCACCGTCACCGTGCCCGCGTCGTCCAGCGCCACGGCACGGTCGAAGGCGAGCGCGTCCGTCGCCGCCGTCGTGCTGACGGTTGTGTCGATCGTGAACGCGAGCGCGCCGCCGCCGGCCAGGTTCCCCGTGAAGTCCGCGTCAAGCTGCGGGAGGTTGCGGAGGCTCGCGCTCTTCACCGTGCCCGCGCCCGTCACCGTCGCGCCCGTGAGGTCGGAATACGTGCTGTTGAGATCACCTAGCCACTTCGCCATCAGGTAGCCCTGCACCGTCTGGCGCTCCTCGTCCGTCAGCGCCGTCTTGTAGATGAGCGTCTCGCCGATGTGCTCGTAGTTGCGTTCCGAGCTTCCGCCGCCCTTGTAGAAGCCGAGGAAAACGCTCATGTCCTGCAGGCTGGGCAGCTCGAAGCCCAGCACCTGGCCGCGTCCGTTGAACCCCGTCGCCGCGCCGTCCACCTCGTTCGTGCCCAGCCACGTGTGCGTCATCGTCACCGTGTTGGAGGACGCCCAGATCGGATCGTTCGCGTCGGAACCCTTGCGCGGCTTGATCTTCCCTGTCATGCCTACCGTGTCCGCGAACGGATTGCCGCCGCCCGCCGAAGAGTCTACCGAAATGAACACGGACCGGACTGGCATCGCCGTCGCGCCCGTGACGGCCACGTCCAGGTTGCTGATGGGATGGGAGCGCAGCGTGTTGCCGGAATTGGCCGACTCTGCCGTAAAGTCCATCCACGGCATCGTGGGCGTCACGCCGAACCCGCCCGGATACGTCGCCTGCAGAAGGAACGGGAAGCGGCCCGTGGAGCTGGTGATCGCCCCCTGCATGCCCAGCCAGTACGTTCCGTCGGACTTGTCCACGCCAGACGCCGTGCGCGAGTAGAGTCGGGCGATGCCCGTCGGCTTGGAGCCGCTCTCGTTGAAGTCGATCGTGCCGTCAAGGCTCGGGTCGAACCACGCCGTGATATTGGCCTGCTGCGGCAGGTCCGCGGCCGTCGGCGGTGCCGGACGGGGCGAGACGACAAGCGTCTTGCCCGCCGGCACGTCGAGCGTGCCCGTGAACCGGCCCGCCACCGTTATCTCCTCCACGCCGCTGTGGTTCGGGTCGTTGTCGTCAGCCAGCCGGACGATGCCGTCGCCGTCGATTTCCGCGTAGTCGAGGTCCCACTTGACGTAGTTTTCCTCCAATCCCCATTTCTTTGCCAGGTACAGTTCGCACGCCATGCGCTCCGCGTGCGTCGGCTTCTCGCGGAAGAAGATAAGCTCGGCGTAGTTCTGTCCGCCGCCGTTGTCCGCCGTGCCCGTGACGGCGTGCTCCGCGCCGATGCAGGAAAGTTCGTGCGCCGTCTCGGACATGTCCACCGACAAGATCTGCCAGCCGCCGCTGGGCTTGGCCGAAGTCGGCTGCACTTCGCGGCCGTCCACGGTCAGCCTGCAGACGGCGTTCGTCATCCATGCGGCCGAGACAGTGCTGTTCGCGCGCGCGAAACTTTTTGCCGTATCGCCGAGGATGGCCCGCCCGCCGCCGCCCTGCGAGCCGAACACCATGACGCACATCGCGCAGTCGCCGAACGTCGCGGTGTTGCCGCCGATCGGCGCGCGGGACCCCGTGCTCTCCGTGCTGGCCGAATGGAACGGCAGGCGACGCGCAGAGCCCACGCAGGAGACGTACGGTTTGCCGTTCGGGCCATCGTCGACGAGGTAGGGCAGCACCTGCGGAACGTTCTGGGACACCGTGGGATCCTTGCCGTTGTACATGCGCCGGTTGTAGAGGTAGATGTCGCTGATTCCCTTCTGCTTGTCCTTCCAGCCGATGAGAAGCGGATAACCGTTGTAGTTCGTCACGACGTCGGGATAGTCGTACCAGACGAACGAGTCGGCGTCCGCCGCATCGAACCAGTGCGCGACCTTCGCCCGCCACGTGTCGGGCAACGGCGGCTCCGCCTCGGAGTTGACGGGAATCGTCACGGTCTGGGTGGGAGACGCCTCGTACGTCAATCCCCGGTAGAAGGTCTTGATGCCGGAGTTGCTGTCCGGCCGGATCAGGATCTCGCCCAGGCCCGAGATGTCCGCGATGAGGCGGAGGTGCATGTTGTTTCTGCAGATGATGCGCGCGCCCTTGCCGTCCAGGACGATCGGGTAGGTTCCGGACGTGTTCTGCTGCCCGGCCCAGAACCATGCGTTTGTATAGTACGTCGAGCCGCTTTTCGCTTGCATGGAGCACGGCTTGACGTAGAAGGTCCGCCCCGGCGCAACATGCACCGTGCAGCTGGCCGGGATACAGTCCACCGAGAGCGCCACGACGTCGAAGTTCGTCAACACGAGCGAGTCCGTCAGGTGGAGCGGGTTCTTCCCGTGGAGCGCCAGCCGCGTGCCGTTGTTGACCGAGTAGGCCGTGGGGATCTTCTTCACGGTCGCAGCCTCGCGAAGGCCGAACATGCCGGCGGCGTTCGCGAACGTGACGTTGGCGATGTCTGCCAGGGCGTAGCTGGCGGCCGTCTCCACCGCCGAGCGTCCGACCTTGAGCGCGGTCACGCTCGGCGCGGACACATGCAACGTCACGGAGTCTTCCGCCGCGATGCCGCTGACGACGGCGACGGTCGGAGCGGCGTAATCCTCGTCCGGCGCCTCCAGCGTCACCGTGCCCGAACCCTTTAGGATCAGGCGGGTGTAAATGTACGCGTTGCCATCCGAATTGACGGCCGGCAGGACGATCGTCGCCCCGGCGGACGCGCACAGCTCGGTCACGTCGCTATTCGCCACGTCGCCGCCGATGGTGACGCGCTCGCCGTCCCCCACGCTCACGAACTCGTATGCCGCCGCCGTCAGCATGGACATGATCGACAGAAAGCCCCCGAATGCCATCATTCTCACGTTCGTTCGCATTGTTCTTCTCCTCTCTTTCGTATTCATTTCCTTGTCAGCCGCGCAACAGGCGAAGACCCGCGACGCGAAAGCTCGCGCCGGGACTGACGTAGTTGAAGATCAGGTTGCAGGAATCGGGGAACGCGCCGTCCTTGGGCGGCGTGAACGCGAACACGTACCGCAGCGTGCCCGGCGCGCCGGGCACGGTCTGCACGTCGGTCACGGAGCGTCCGCCGTCGCGCGCGCGCAACCCGATCCGCCAGGCGCACCACTCGCCGTCCGGCTGGCTCGCGTCGAGATCGAGGACGAGCTGATGGCGAACGCCGCCCGGCAGTTTCGCGAAGGCGTCCTCCGGAAGCCAAAGCGTACCCTGCCCCGAAGGCGGCGCGAACTTGCCGCCCGTGGTGAGGTTCACCGGATTCCCGTACTCGGTGAATCGCAGCGCGTGCATCGGATCGTCGAGCGTCCACACCGTCTCGACCGCATGCGCGGCCGTGAACGTGGCCGCGATCGCGCGCGAGGCGCGGTAGAAGAAGTCGAGCGGCGCCACCGAGACGCGGTACGTCTCGCCCGGCGTGAAGAAGCCGCTCGCGAGCACGTGCCGCGCCTTGCCCGTGCGGTCGGCCTTCGCCTTCCAGAACTCGCTGAAGACGTCGTCCTGCGAAAACGCCTCCCACGCGCCGGACGCGCCCTTCCGCTCGCAGCGGATGCGGTACATGAACGGATCGGGGGCCGTCGCCTCGGGGAACTCCACGGCATAGCCGCCGGCGACCGGCGTCACGGCGACCGCCGCGTCCGCCCCGAACGCGGGCAGGCGCTTCACGCGCGCGGCGGCGCGCGCCGGCACGAACGGCGCGGACTGCGCCGCGAACGGCAGGGGCACCACCCACGGCGCGCCGAACTCCGAGCCGTCGCGCACGTCGTAACGGTAGAACACGAGACGGTCCGAATAGATGTCCATCACGAGCGCGCCGAAGTTCTGCTTCGCCTGCGGCGGCGGCGTGGAGCCGGGGGCGAACCCGCCCCACGTCTGGAGACACCCCACGTTGATCGCCGTGAACTCGCCCTGCCAGATCTGGCGCTCGCTCGCGAGCGAGCCATGCACATGGCCGGAGATCGACACCACCTGCGGATATTTGTTCAGCACGCGGCGACACGCGTCGCTGCCCCATTGACGACTGTGGAAGGTCGTGCCTGCCGGCGGCAGGTGGTCGAACACGAACACGGGCTTGCCGGGATGCGTCTCGCACGCGCGACGGACGGCGGCCTCGTAGTCGTCCCACGAGAGGAAGCCCTTCATGCCGGTCGACTGAGGGAAGTTGAGGAACGCCATGCCCTTCCATTCGAGCGAGTCGGTGTGCGTGTTCGGCGCCTCCAGGAGACGACGGACGTCCGCGAACGCCGGCGCCGCGTCGCGCGCCACGCTCCAGCCGCTGCCCGGGCGGTAGTCGCACACGTCGTGGAAGGCGTAGACGAACCGCTCGATCGGACGCGACGCAGGATCGGGATAGACCTCGTTCACGGTCTTGCGGTAGCAGCGATAGCCGTCTGGATAATGGCGGTCGGCGATGTCGCCGCAGTTCACCACCATCTCAACGCCCTTCTTCTTGAACAGCTCCAGCGCCGCGCGTACGCGCGCGCAGCTCTCCATCGTGGTGCCCACGTGCGTGTCCGTCACCAGTCCGACCCGCGCCACGCGCCCGCGCGCGGGCACACCCAGGAGAGACCCCCACCCCAACGCGGCCATTCCGCCGATGAATTGACGTCTGTTCACTTCCATGTTCGTTTCTCGCTTACCGAATGATGATTACCGTGTTGCGGTCCGCGCCCACTTTTTCGCCGCGCGGGCCAACCGCCGAGAACGGCTTGCTGGGCAGGAAGATCTGCTTGGTGACCGAGTCCCAGAGCGCGGCCTGGTTGTTGTCGAGGCGCACCGGGCGGAAGTTCCGCACGAGCCTCCCGTCCTGCCAGAGCTTCAGCCAGTAGAGGCGCGCGGCGCTGGGATATTTCATGGTTCCGCCGACGTTACAGGCGAAGATGTAGAGCGGGTAGCCCGTATCGAGGTCAAGCGAGTCCGCCACGTCCACGATGGACGTTCCGTTGACCTCGATCCGCTGCGAGCCGGCGTTGAGCGAACTGCGCACGTGGTAGGTCGTGCCGAGTTGCGCCGGAACCTTGTCGGCAATTTCCTGGTTGGATCCGACGACGGTCGGATCGCCGTTCTTCGGGTATCTGAAGAGGCCGTATCCGTATCCCATGCTTTTGCTCGCCCAGTGCCACATGAAAAAGCGCGAATTGCCGGTCGAGCCGCTCTCGCTGATCCGCGAACCGATGAACGTGTCGTCGGTGCCGCCCAGCCACTGCATCTCGAGCTCGGCCGTCGTGCCGGATCGCCCGATGACGCCGGTGTCCACGAAGAGCGTCTTGTCGCTCTCGACGTACTCCACGTAGACGTCCGGCTTCTCGTCGCCGGTCAGCGTCTGCGGCAGGCGGTCACCGACGTTGCCCGCCGCCGGGATGTCCGGCACCGGACGGTAGAGCGTCTTCGTCACGTCGTCCCACAGCAGCGCCTTCCCGTCCTTCACGCACGGCCTGAAGTCGCGCACCAGCGCGCCGTCCTGCCACAGCTTCAGGCCGTAGCAGCGGGCCGGCGCCTCGTACTGCGGCGTCCCGTTGTTGTTGCAGGCGAAGAGGTAGAGATTGCATCCGGCGTCCACGGAAGCGCCGCTGTCCTTCGCCAGGATGCGTTCGCCGTCGAGGTCGATCGTCTGCGCACCGGCGGCGTACGAGACGTCGAACGCATACGTACGCCCGGCCACCCATGCGATGTCGTTCGTGACGACCTGCTCGACGTTGTTGGTGGTCGCCGTGCCGTCGCCGTTGTCGACCACCTCCTCCACCGTGTTGGTCGTCACGGACGACGGGTAGGTGCGCTGGTCTCCGTAGCCGGACCAGACTGACATTGCTCCGGCCTCGTGGATCATGTAGAACCGCGATTCGCCGTTGACCGCACCCAGGTACGTCCGCTCTGGCCGCATGTTCACATCCTCGATGTAGGCGTTCACTTCTTCATTCCAAGTCCTCGCGCGCGTCCAGGCCATCTCCCCCGCCGCGCGCGTCCCGGCGCGTGCGCGCACGCCCGTGTCGAGGCTGACGGTTCCGTTCGCGGTCAGGTAGTCCACGAAATAGTCCGGCTGACCCTCCGCCGTGTAGTCGTTCGGCGACGCGAGGCGCTTCTGCGCCGCATAGAAGATGCGTTTTTCCACGTCGTCGTAGAGCGCGGGCACGCCGCGCTTGCGGCAGGGACGGAAGTCGCGCACGAGCGCGCCGTCCTGCCAGATCTTCAGCCCGTAGAGGCGCGCGCGGCACCGGTTGTCCACGGAACCCCCTCGGTTGTTGCCGAAGAGGTAGAGGCTCCTTCCCGTATCGTAGGTGGCCGGATCGGCGGCCGAATAGACCGTCTCGCCGTTCACGACGAGCGTCTGGCTGCCCGCCTTCAGTTCGCTCGCGACCGTGTAGCGCGTACCCGTGGAATACGTGTGGCCGTAGTTGCCCTTGAACGTACCGTACGCAACGGCCATGCCGGCGTTGTGGGTATGGATCAGCATCACGCGGTCGTCCCCGCCATACGTCCCGCGCGCGTCCAGGAAGCCGTAGTCCCCGTTCACCGCCAGCCATTCCAGATCGGCCTCGCAGCGCGTGCCCGACCGCCCGATCACCTCCGTGTCCACGTAGGTGTTGCCGCGGGCCTCCACGTACTCGACGAACTCGTCCGGCACGTCCTCGTGGGCGTCGTAGACGAGGTCCGTCCCCATGTTGGAGTAGAAGATCGTCCCGGAGACGGCGTCATACAGGCCCACGCGCCCATCCTTCATGCACGGCCTGAAGTTGCGCATGAGCGCGCCGTCCAGCCAGATCTTCATCCCGTAGCACCGGGCCTTCGCCATCCAGTGCGGCGTCCCCTGGATGTTGCAGGCGAACAGGTAGAGGTTCGTTCCCGTGTCGATCAGGTCGTAGACGGTCTGCGGGACATCGAGGGCGATCCCGTCGACCGTGCACACGATCTTGCAGATTTGATTCGTCGTTGTCGTCGTCACCGTCTCTTCGACCTCGCTAGTCTCGCCGGTCGCGGGATTTTCGACGAGATTCGTGACGACGGTCTCCGTCGTCACGACTTCGTTGGTCACGGCGAAGTCCGTCTCCATCGTGTACGTTCGACCCGTCTGCCAGAGACAGTTCCGCCTTCCATGTCCTGCTCCGCGCGTTGTCCAATAGTTGCTGCCGCAGGCCACCGAGATGTTCCCCTTGCCTCCGCAGTGCCCGAGGTAGATGCGGCTGTCCGTGTCCCCGTTCGCGCGCGCGTCGAGGATCGCCGAGTCGGCCAGCGCCGTCCACTCGACCGTCGCCTCCATCCGCACCCCGTACCGTCCGCGCACGCCCACGTCCACGGCCTGCTGGCCTGTGGCCTCCACGTAGCGGATGAACTTGTCCGGCGTCTCTGCCGTCAGCGCAGACGCTAGTGCCAGGGCAGTTCCCGCGATCGCCATTCGCATACCTTTTCGCTTCATGCCGTTTTCCTTCTTTTAGCCATGCACCTTACGGACTAATTCCACCTGCAATCACAC
>CAMNLN010000055.1 GCA_946543025.1 uncultured Verrucomicrobiota bacterium | reverse complement strand
GGCAAGACGCAAACAGTATACCCCATTCCCCCGCAGGCTTCAAGCGGGGATTTTGGAAATTGAAGTTTTGCGGACGGTTTAAGATGTGAATGCGCGGTACGCTCTGGAACTGGCGCGGGCCCATCGAGATCCTACGGCTGTATGGGATAGCAGGTCCCGTGAAAGGCCCGCAAAATCTGGAGCCTTCGACAACGACTTGGGAAATCGCTTCTAGGTGACTATCAGACAACGATTCTTTTTGAACGAGAATGACGCTTTATACGGCGTCATGCGGTCAGGCGCGACAACAGCATTTCAAGTATCTTTGACGAACATGGCTGTTTTTGCGGTTATGAAGGCGAGGCGTCATGGAAAATCATCCAGGACCTCTGGCAATGGAGGCCATTCCGGCAATGCGGCAAGCATTGCGCAATAGGCCGGACACTCATTTGCGACGATGTTCCACAGCGTCACATAGTCGACACCAAAGTATTGATGGATCAGGATATCGCGCAAGCCAGCAAGTCCTTGCCAATCCACCTCTGAATGAATCGCCCGGAAATCATCTGGAATATGCTTGACGGCCTCGCCTATGACCTCGCAATTTCAGATCACCGCATCCCTGGTCTTTCGGTCGGCGAGAAAATCGTCGAGCGTCATGCCGTCTATGAAGTCGGCAACAAAGCGCATCGCCATGACCACATGACCTATGAACGCGGACAAGTCCCGGCCGGTTTCAAGGGTGAAAGGCTGTTTTGGGAATTGCGTGCCTATGCATCGTCAGTGGCGGGCGCAGGGAAGCATCTTGATCTGGCGGCAGGTGCAGGTTGGGGCGTAGCCCGTGTCTTTTCCGTGGCGCGTGTATACAGCAATGGCGAGAGCGGTGTTCGCTTTTGTGCGCCGCGCAGTGGCACTCCCGCCTCCTACTCGAGCGGCGCGCAGTTGACGCCCTGCGCGATCAGGCGGCGGCGGTGCGCGGCCATCCGCTTCTTGAAGTCCGCGAAGCCGGGCTTGGCGTCGCCCAGCCAGAACACCTCCGCGAGCGCGCACGTGCGCGGCCACATCTTCCACGCGAGGTCGTACTCGTTCCACGTGTACTCGCTCCAGTTGTTGCACTGCCCGCCCAGAATGTGCGCGCGCGCCTCGGCCGGCACGTCCGCGCACGGGTCGAACGAGTAGCAGATCTCCAGCGTCACGTTGCCGCCGATGTACTGGAACGGGTCGTTCGCCAGCCCCTGGCGGTAGTCGAGGTAGCAGAACTTGTTGGGCGTCATCACCACGTCGTGCCCGCGCACCGCGGCCTGCGCGCCGGAGACGAGCTCGTGTCCCGCGCCGCTTTTCGGCTTCGTGCGCCAGCTCATGCCGATCGCGCTCTTCGGCACGTCGCCCAGCAGGTACTCGTCCCAGCCGAGCGCGCGCTTGCCGCGCGCCTCCAGGAACTTCACGAAGTGGCGCGTGATCCACGGCTGGAGGCCGTGTTCGTCCTTCAGCCCCTCCGCCTTGATGCGCGCCTGGCACTTGGGGCAGTCCTTCCAGCGCACCTGCGGACACTCGTCCCCGCCGATGTGCACCACGTCGCCGGGGAAGAGGCGGCACACGTAGTCGAGCACGTCCTCCATGAACTTGATGGCCTTGTCGTTGCCGAGGCAGAGGACGTCCTTTTCGATGCCCCACACAAGGCGCGGCTCGCGGGAGGCGAGGTTCTCCGGCACGCACGCGAACTCCGGGTAGGCAGCGAGCGCGGCAAACACGTGCCCCGGCAGCTCGATCTCGGGAACGATCGTGATCTGGCGCGCTGCGGCGTAGGCGACGATCTCGCGGATGTCCGCCTCGGTGTAGAAGTAGGGGCCGTACTTCACGCCGTTGAGCTTGTCGGCGTCCTCCTTCGATCCCTTCGTCGCGCGCTGCCCGTGGCGGACGCTCGCCGAGCGCGCCGCACCGTACTTGACGAGCTCGGGGTAGCCGGGGATGTCGAGTCGCCAGCCCTGGTCCTCGGTAAGGTGCCAGTGGAAGCGGTTGAGCTTGTGCTGCGCCATGAGGTCGAGCATCTGCTTGACCGTCTCCTTGCCGAAGAAGTGCCGGCACTCGTCGAGGTGCGCGCCGCGCCAGCGGTAGGCGGGGGCGTCCTCGATCTCCACGCACGGCCAGGCATCGCCGTCCTTCAGCTGCGCGAGCGTGACACCGGCGTAAAAGCGCCCGGCGGCGTCCGAACTCGTCACCGTGATCCCGTCGGCGGCCACCTTCAGGCGGTAGCCCTCCGCCGGCACGGCGGCGTCCGTCACGTAGCGGATCTCCGCGTTCTTCGTCATGCCCCCGTTTTCGACCAGCTTGGCCGGCTGCGGCACGAGGGCGATCGCCGCGAGAATGAGTGAAATGTTCATGCGGGCATTATAGCATGTACGGGCTTGGCGAGGTGGGAAATAATGAAATTTTCTCGATTCGCCGAAGGATCCTTCACATGCCCGCAAGATCCCGCTAGAGATCGAACGTGACGAGGAAGGCGGCGGAATATGCATCCGGCTTGGCGAGGGTGAACGTGCCGTTCTTCATCTTGACCGACACGGGGTCGAGATTCTTCTCGAAGCTGAGCACGCGCGCCGTGACCTTCTTCGCGCCGTCCATTCCCTTCACCGTCACGGGGATGTGCATGTCGCGGCCGTAGTAGTCGGTGACGAGCAAGAAAGCCTTCTTCCCGTCCGCGCTCTTTGTGGCGAAGGCGGTCACGGCCTTGTCCGTGCTCTCGCTCGCGCAGATGTCTGCGCTGTCGCGCTTGATCTCGCCGAACGCCTTCATCGCGTAGAAGTTCTTGTTGAGCTCCTTCGTCTCGTAGTTGAAGAAGCCCCAGTTGCCGTAGAAGCGGCAGCCGTAGAAGTAAGCCTGGTCGTAGCGAGAGGTCTGGAGGCGCGAAAGGATGGTGAGCGAGTAGCAGGCGGAGTTGATGTCGTTCATGTTGTCCGGCGCGCGGACCTTCGCGTTGTGGCCCCAGCCGGCCTTGCAGATGAAGTGCCACTCGTTGATGATGAACTCAAGTCCGTCGAATCCCTCCTCCTTGCACATCTTGTCCGCGTCCGCCGCCATCTGGAACATCCTGTCGGGATCGTTGCCGTAGTAGTGCCACGAAAGGAAGTCGGGCCGCACGCCCGCCGCCTTGCAGGCCTTGAGGATCGGGCGGAACCAGTCCTCCCTCATGGAGCAGAGCGCGGGACCACCGATCTTGAGGCCGGGGAACTCGGTCTTCAGCCGCTTCAGGACCTTGACGAAAAATTCCACGAACAGCGCCTTGCGCTCGGCGTTGCGGTTGTTGACCGGATCGCGGTCGTTGACGCCGCCGTTGAAGCTCCACATGTTGTTGGAACCGTCCGGCTCGTTCCAGATCTCCCAGTAGTCGATCGGACGGATCTTCCCCTGCGGATCGCCCCACCCCTTCACGTAGTGGCGCACCGTGCCGGCGAACACCTCGGCCATCTTGTCGAAGTCCTTCGGTATCTCGGCGGCGAAGTGGACGAGCCCCGTGTGCTCGATCGACGTGCCGAGGCGGTAGAAGGTCTTCTGGCCGATGGCGTGCTGCAAGTCCACCATGAAGTCCGTCGTCGCGAAGAAGTAGTTCTTGGGATCCTTCGGGTCGAGATGCATGAGCGGGAAGACGTACTGAACGTCGAAGGCTCGGCATCCGCAGTTGATGAGGCCGAGGTCGTGCGTACGCGCGTAGTCGAAGTTCATTTCCTTGAGCTTCTCGTCCCACACGGTCTGGTGGGCGCGCTCGAAGTTCGGCGCGTACCCGGAGGAGTGGAGCGCCGGGCGGAACTTCGCGGTCGTCCGCGTGAAGTCCGCCGTGACCGCCGCCGCCGCGACGAACGCGGCGCCGTACGCGGCGAGGAGAATTGTCGTTCTTTTCATGTTCATTTTTACCTTTCGCTGTTTTCGTTGCCGATAGAAATCCCGACCCTACGCGTACCTACGACGAACCGAAGACGACGGCTTTCGACATGTCGGGCACGAGGACGAGCCGGTCGCCGTGCGCGACGCCGGCGGCGCCGGGCACACGCGCGAGAACGGAAAGCTTTCGCCCGTCCACCACCGCATGGACGATCGTCTCGGAACCGAGCGTCTCGATGATGTCCGCCGTCGCCTTCAGCGCGCCAGGCGCCGCGGCCGCCGCCGCGTCGTCGGCCTGCGCCACGCGCATGTGTTCGGGGCGGACGCCCACCGTCCGCGCAAGATCATAGACGCCGGGAGGGAAAAGGTTCATCGGCGGCGTGCCGATGAAGGACGCGACGAAGGTGTTGGCGGGCTTCTCGTAGACCTCCATCGGCGCGGCGGCCTGCTGGATGCGTCCTGCGTTCATCACCACGATGCGGTCGCCCATCGTCATCGCCTCGGTCTGGTCGTGCGTCACGTAGATCATCGTCGCGCCGAGCGCGTGGTGGAGGCGCACGATCTCGGCGCGCATCTCCACGCGCATCTTCGCGTCGAGGTTGGAGAGAGGTTCGTCGAAGAGGAAGACGGCCGGCTCGCGCACGATCGCGCGCCCCACCGCCACGCGCTGGCGCTGCCCGCCGGAGAGCGCCTTGGGAAGGCGTTCCAGATAAGGCTTCAGGCCCAACGTCTCCGCCGCCGCCGCCACGCGCCGCGCGATCTCGTCCTTGGGCACGTGCCGCAGCTTCAGCGCGAAGGCCATGTTCTCGCGCACCGTCATGTGGGGATAGAGCGCGTAGTTCTGGAAAACCATCGCGATGTCGCGGTCTTTTGGCGGCAGCCACGTGACGTCGCGCTCGCCGATGCGGATGCTTCCGCCCGTGGGCAGTTCCAGCCCGGCCACCATCCGCAAGGTGGTGGACTTGCCGCAACCGCTCGGGCCTACCAGCACGAGGAACTCGCCGGGGCGCACCTCCAGCGAGAAGTCGTCCACCGCCGGCACCTGCCCCGCCGCGTACTCCTTGCGGACATGCTCGAAAACGACACCTGTATTCTTCTTCGAAGACATCACGCCCCGATTATACCACAAATCTCTCGGCGGATGGCGATTGCCGCATCGGCGGGATTTCATCCCGGACGGGCCGTCGGGCCTTTGAACGTCGCGCACCGTCAGGTTGTCGCCACGCGATTGCCGGGAAAGAAGCGGACTCGCCCCTTGAGCCGCAGGCCCACGAGCAAGGCGTTCACCTTGCCCGCCGAGAGCTTCGCCTCCCGCGCCACGGCGTCGATCGTGGCGCCGCCCTCGGGGATGGCCCGCAATACGAGCGACTCCTCGAGGGTGAACATCGCCTGCGGCGCGTCGGAAGTCGAGCGTCGAACCGGGGATGACGGTTGTCGCTTGTCGGCTACCGCACGCCTGCCCTCGGATGCGGAAGCTTTTTTCTTGCCTTCAACCCTTGCCGCCTTGCCCAGCGGCGTCAGTTCCTCGACAATATCATCCACATTCGTGACGAGACGCGCGCCCTCGCGGATAAGCTGGTTGCAGCCGGAGGCGGTCTTCCAGTCCACGCGCCCCGGAACGGCCATCACGGGGCGCCCCTGTTCCGCCGCGCGCGAACAGGTGATGAGGGTTCCGCTGCGAAGCGGACACTCCACGGCCACCACGCCGTGGGCGAGCCCTGAGACGATCCGATTGCGTTGAGGAAAGGTCTGCGCGTCGGGGCGGCGGCCGAACGGAAACTCGCTCGCCACGCAGCCGCCCTTCTCGACCATTTCGCGGGCGAGCTTGCGGTTCTCGCTTGGAAAGAAGCAGTCCAGCGCGCCGCCGAGAATGCCGGCCGTCGCACCGCCGCCCAGGAGCGCGCCGCGGTGCGCGGCCGCGTCGATGCCGACGGCAAGTCCGGAGAACACGGCCCAGCCGCGCTGGGCCAGTCCGGCGGCGAGCCGTTCGGCCGTCTCGCGCCCGTAGGCCGTGGCCGCACGGGTGCCCACGAGAGCCACGCCCGCCTTGGAAAGGACGGCGGAATCGCCCGCCACGTAGAGGGCGAGCGGCGGCGACGCGATCTCCTTCAGGAGCGGCGGGTAGGCGTCGTCCAGCTCCGTCACGATCGTCACCTTCATCTTCGCCGCACGGGCGATCTCGCGTTCCCAGGCGGGCTCCTTGCCCTCCCAGTCGCGCTTGTCCGGATAGCGCGCGTACGCCTCCGCCACGCTCCCGCCGGCCTCCGCCGCCAGGCGCGCCACGGTCACCGCCCCGACGGTCGGGATCATGTTGAAAGCAATTCGTGCTTCTCTCTCGGTCATTCGGTCCTTTCCGTGTCCTGGGCCGCACATGATACCACAACTGGTGTCGGAAAGGAAGAAATGCTATACTTTACGCGCATGGGCGTGCTGCTGCCATCCGAACGGAAGACCCGCAAGGGACGATTCTTCCTCGCCATCGTCTACTCCCTGCTCGCGCTGGGAGGCCTGACGATGGTCTACCCGTTCCTCGTGATGATCGCCGCCAGCTTCTCCGGGCCGTACGACTACCATCGCCACTCGCCCATGGTGCGCGCGCTGTGGGACGACGCCGACCGCTTCATGCGCTCGATCTCCGCCTACTTCCCGCGCTTCCCGCGCGAGGTCTTCCCAGACGCGCCCGCCGCCTGGGGCAGCTGGCTCACCGTCGCGCGCGACGCGGAGGGCGTACGCCGATTCGCCGCCGAATGGATGGAGCCGGCCCGCACGAACGAGGCCACGTTCCTCGAATGGAAGAGTCGCGCCGAGGCATTCCGCGCCCGTACGCTCGCCCACGACATCAACTACACGACCTGCGCCTACGACCCGCGCGACGTCGCACCTTTCGTCGAGTCGCAGGCCACCCTCGACGAAATCAACCGAACTTGGCCCGTCCGCTACCGGAGCTTCTTCGACATCTCGTTCACCGCCGAGTCGAAAATCCCACTTGGCCACGCCTCGTGGAAGCCGCCGCGCGGCGACCCCAAGTACGAAATGTGGCTCAAGTTCAAGGACTCCTACCGTCAGCGCATGGTCGAGGACGGCGACTACATCTGCCGCACGCTCCCCTTTCCGCTCGTCGGCACCAACGACGCGGCGGAGGTGCGCGCCGCGCTCGCCGTGCAGTTCGTCACGCACGGCCGCCGCGACTTCTGGCGCGGCGCCACGGCAAACTACCGGCTCGTAGGGCAGTATCTCTTCCTGCGCGGACGCGCCTTCGGCAACACCGTATTGCTCGTCCTCCTCACCATCCTCGCGCACCTCACGGTGAACCCGCTCGCTGCCTACGCGCTCTCGCGCTTCCGCCTGCGCGGCACGGAGCAGATACTCCTCTTCCTGCTCGCGACGATGGCCTTCCCCGCCGCCGTCACCGCGATTCCGGGATTTCTCCTCGTGCGCGACCTCGGCCTCTTGAACACGCTCGCCGCGCTCGTGCTGCCCACCGTCGCGAGCGGCATGTCCATCTTCATCCTCAAGGGGTTCTTCGACGCCCTCCCGCGCGAGCTGTACGAGGCGGCGGCGATCGACGGCGCGGGGGAGTGGACGATCTTCCGGCGCATTACGCTCCCGATGACGACGCCGATCCTCGCCGTCAACGCGCTCAACAGCTTCATCGCCGCCTACAACTCGTGGGAGTGGGCGTTCCTCGTGTGCCAGAACGAGTCCAACTGGACGCTCGCCGTATGGATGTATCAGATGAGCCAGCAGATGGGCGGCCAGCCGTGGTGCGTCATGGCCGGCTTCGTGCTCGTCTCCATTCCTACGGCGGTGGTGTTCCTGGCTTGCCAGAAGGTCATTCTGAGGGGCATCGTCCTACCGAGCATGAAGTAGGTGTTTTTTCCGCACGGCGCACTCTTTTTTGCTATACTACCTCGCATGTCCGAAGAGCAAGATAAAGAGCGTCCGGACGGCGTTCCGTCCGCCCCGAAGAAGCCACGGCCCGTGCCTCGCGCGGCCCGTGTGCCGAACGGGCGCGGCGGATGGATCGTATTTGCCGTCATCGCCGCGTCGTTCCTGGCGATGCGCCTGATGAACCCGGAGCAGAAGCGGTTCCGCGAACTGTCCCAGACGGAGTTCCGCGCGGCCGTGGAGGCGGACCGCGTGGAGCGCGTCGAGCGCGTGCGCAAGATGGAGTCCGGCAGCACCTACCTCGTCGGCCGCATGCGCGGCGACAACGCCGACTTCCGCGTGAACCTCGTCCCGAACGAGAACGAGCGGCTGATGGAGTTCCTTTCCGAGAACGGCGTAAAGTGCCCGATCCGCGAAGACGAGCCGCTCTTCGGCCCCTTCATGCAGCAACTGCTCATCTTCGGCGTGTTCGCCGCGCTCATGTGGTTTCTCATCTACCGCAAGATGATGGGCGGCGGCGCAGGCGGCATGTTCTCCTTCGGCAAGTCCAGGGCGCGCCTCCTGGACGAGAACAAGGGCAAGAAGAAGATCACGTTCAAGGACGTCGCCGGCGTGGACGAGGCGAAGGAAGAGGTGCAGGAGATCGTCGAATTCCTGAAAGACCCCGGCAAGTTCACGAAGCTCGGCGCGCGCATCCCGCGCGGCATCCTTCTCGTGGGGCCGCCCGGCACGGGCAAGACGCTCCTCGCCAAGGCGATCGCCGGCGAGGCGCAGGTGCCCTTCTTCTCCATCAGCGGCAGCGACTTCGAGGAGATGTTCGTGGGCGTGGGCGCGAGCCGCGTGCGCGACCTCTTCGAGCAGGGCAAGAAGAACGCGCCCTGCATCATCTTCATCGACGAGATCGACTCCGTGGGCCAGAAGCGCAACGCAGGCGGCGTGACGGCCGTGCGCAGCGCAGACCAGACGCTCAACGCCATGCTCGTGGAGATGGACGGATTCGGCACGAACGACGGCGTGATCGTAATCGCCGCCACCAACCGCCCCGACATCCTCGATCCCGCCCTCCTGCGCCCCGGCCGCTTCGACCGCCAGGTGAACGTGGACCTCCCCACCCTCAAGGGCCGCGAGGAAATCCTCAAGCTCCACGCCGCCAAGGTGAAGCTCGCGCCCGACGCCGACCTCTCGCGCCTCGCGCGCGGCACGGGCGGGCACTCCGGCGCCGACCTCGCCAACATCATCAACGAGGCCGCGCTCCTCGCCGCGCGCAACGGCCTGACGGAAATCCCCCACGCCGTCCTCGAGGAGGCGCGCGACAAGGTGTTCTGGGGCCGCGAGCGCAAGAGCGCCGGCTTCACCCGCAAGGAGTACGAGACCACGGCCTGGCACGAGGCCGGCCACGCCCTGCTGCAGCTCCTCGTAAAGAACGCCGACCCGCTCCACAAGGTGTCCATCATCCCGCGCGGACGCGCTCTCGGCGTCACGATGACCCTCCCCGAGAAGGACGTCCTCAACCGCTCCCGCACCTACTTCCTCGACGAGCTTGCCGTCCTCTGCGGCGGGCGCATCGCCGAGGAGATGCACACGCACGACGTCTCCACCGGCGCCGCGTCCGACATCTCCGTCGCCACCGACATCGCGCGCTCGATGGTCTGCCGCTACGGCATGAGCAAGAAGTTCGGCTTCCAGGCGTTCATCGAGCCCAACCAGTTCGCCGCCGCCGAGGCGCCGCCGCCTTACTCATCCAAGACGGCCGAAGCCATCGACGCCGAGGTGCAGGAGCTCATCTCCTCCGCCTACGCCCGCGCCACCCAGCTCCTGACCGACAACCGCGACAAGCTCGAACTCCTCGCGACCACCCTCCTCGAAAAGGAGACGATGGACGGCCGCGAGGTCGAGAAGCTCCTCGGTCTGGAAAAGGAAGAAGTCTTGCAATCGGAAAGCGAAGCGCAACCTCCAAACCTTCAAGCCAATGACGTGGACCTGCCGACAGTTTGAGATCGACCTTTCCCGGACGCGCGTCATGGGAATCGTCAATATTACGCCCGATTCGTTCTCGGACGGTGTGCGTTGCCTGCGTACCGAGGCGGCTCTTTCACGCGCGCGCACACTCGCGCGTGACGGCGCCGACATTCTCGATCTCGGCGCGGAATCCACCCGCCCCGGCGCGACGCCCCTCTCCTGGCAAGCCGAGTGGGCTCGTCTTGAACCCGTCCTGCGCATCCTCGCGCGCGAGCAGCCGACCATGCCGATCTCCATCGACACGTACCACCCCGAGACGGCCGAGCGCGCCCTCTGCGACGGCGCCGCAATCCTCAACTGCGTCTACGCGAAGTCCGTCCCCGCCATGCTTGAGCTCGCGCGCAAGACGCGCTGCGGCCTCGTGCTGCCGGCCAGTTTCCTCTTTGACGATCGGCGTTCAAAGGCCGACAACGCCGATGCACAATCTTCAATCCTCAACCTTCGATCTCAGCTCGTCATCGACCCCATGATCGGCTTCGGCACCACGCGCGAGGAAGACGTGGCCCTCCTCGGCGGCGTCCGTCGGCTCGCGCAGAAGGCGCCTGTGCTGATAGGCGTCTCTCGCAAGCGCGTCATCGGCGCGCTCACGGGTGCGGAAGATCCGCACGACCGGCTCGGCGGGAGCGTGGGCGCGGCCGTGTGGTGCGCGATGAACGGCGCGTCCGTCCTGCGCGTCCACGACGTGAAGGAGACCCGCCAGGCGCTGCAGGTGGCCGAGGCGTTGGCGGCCGCGTCAGAAAAGGCAGGAGGCGTAGCATGAACGTACCGTGGCAGGAAATCTTCGCGCAGATCGCCGCCTGGCTTCCCGACGCCGTCCAGATCCTCATCCTGTACGTCGTCATCTACGCCATCCTCAAGGCGGCGCGCGGCTCCCGCTTCGGCCAGGCGCTCATGGGCATCGCGATCCTCTTCGTGCTCCTGATCGCGTTCACGCAGCTGTTCCATTTCAAGGTTCTCTCTGCCGTCGTGCGCTGGCTGCTCATCTACCTGGCCGTGTCGAGCGTCGTCATCTTCCAGCCCGAGATCCGCCGGGGCCTCGCCTCGATGGGCGCGTTCCTGTTCTCGGACCGCCGTCGCGCGCAGGGCATGCATTCGCATACGACGCCCGACCAGATTGTCTCGATCCTCTTCAAGCTCGCCAAGGCGAGGACCGGCGCGCTGATCGCCTTCGAGCGCGGCATCTCCTTGCGCGGCTACGAGGCCACGGGCGTCTCGCTCGACGCGCTCGTTTCCCCCGAGCTCTTCTTCGCCATCTTCACCGAGCCGATGCCGCTTCACGACGGCGGCGTGGTGATGCGCCACGGCCGAATCGCCGCCGCGCATTGCCTCTTCCCCGTCTCGAGCATGAGCGACCTCTCGACATCCGGCATGCGGCACCGCGCGGCTGTCGGCCTGAGCGAAGAAACCGACGCGCTTGTGCTCGTCGTCTCGGAGGAGACGGGCCGCATCTCCGTGGCGCACAACGGCAAGCTCATCCGCTATCCGGACACGGGCGAGGCCTCTCGCACCGCTATCCTCCGTTGGGTGCGCAAGGCGATGCCCCAGCAGAAGACGACCGCCGAAGCCTTTGCCGACTGGCTCCGCCGCCGCAGGGAGAAGCATCCCCGCCTGTTCGGGAAGCCTGCGCACCACGCGCCTCCGGCCGGAGAGGCCATCAACTCCGAAGCGGCGTCCCAAACCGAGGAGAAAGCATCATGAAACTTTTCCCGACAAAAGGCAACTGGGGACTGAAGATACTCGCCCTCATCCTCGCCGTCGTCATCTATTTCGCCATGAAGGACGCCTTGCGCGACACGCCGTCCTTCATCATGAAGGGACCCGCCGCAGATGAACAAGCCCGATAATCCAAGCGGAAGCGAATCCAGCCTCCGGCGGCGGCTGATCGGGTTCTTCATGTTCCCGATCGCCCTCTTCCCGTTCCTCGCGCTCGTCTCCTACAACTGGCGCAGCATCCCCGACCTGTGCACGCCCCCGCAGCCCACCTCGAACCTGATCGGCGTGACGGGCGACTGGTTCGCCTACGTCGGCTATCAGCTGCTGGGGCTCGGCGTCTGGTCCGTCCCGCTCGTCTGCGTGTTTTGCGGTCTGCGGCTGGTGCTGGGGCACTCCTTCCATCCGGGCCGCCGGACGATCGGCGTGATCCTGTTCGTCCTGGCCGTCACCTGCCTGCTTCAGCTTCTGGGCATGGGCTCGTCCATCCATCCGTTGCTCATGTCGATCAACATCGCGCCAAACGCCGGTGGCGCGGTGGGTCACCTCGTCATGACGCGCGGCCTCGCGCGTCTGCTTTCCCCATTCGGATCCGGCGTGCTGATGGCCAGCCTCGCGCTCTTCGCCGTCCTGCTCACGGTCGGTTTCCGCAATATCATCGGCGCCATCGGATTTCTGACGGCTTGGGCGGCCGATCGCCGACAGGCGATTTCCGACGAGGAGAAGGAAGCGGCCATCGCCGCCGCGAAAGCCGCGAAGGAAGCCGCGGATGCCGAACGGCTTGCCGAGAAGGAGCGCATCGCCGCCGAGAAGGCCGCCGCGAAGGCCGCCCGGGAAGCGGAAAAGGAGGCGCGCCGCAAGGAACGCGAGGCCGAGCAGGCCGCCAAGGAGGCCGAACGCCAGGCGAAGTTGGAGGCCCAACGCCGCATGCAGGAAGCCGCCACGCGCGACTTCTTCCCCGCCCGGGAAGATATCGCACCCTCTGCCCCCGCCCAGCCTGCGCCCCAGCCCATCGTCCCCGCGCGTTCCGCGCCCGCAGCCCCCGCCAAGCCTGTCCCCGTCGCTCCTCCTGCCGCGCCTGCCGTGCAGGCCCCTGTCGTCGCGGAGCCGGAGGACAAGGGGCCCTATGTCCTGCCGCCCGTCACGCTCCTCAACGAGGTGCCGCCCAAGCAGGGAGGCCCTGGCGAGGACATCGAGGCGATGGGCCAACGGCTCGTCGATACGCTCAAGGTGTTCGACGTCAACGCGACGCTCGCCTACTACGTGGCCGGACCCGTCGTGACCCAATATGCGCTTTCGCTCGACCTCGGCACACGCGTCGAAAAGGTCGCCGGCCTCGCCCGTAACCTTCAGATGACGCTTCAGGCCAAGAGTCTCCGAATCGAAGCCCCGATTCCCGGCAAGAACGCCGTCGGCATCGAGGTGCCGAATGCCTTCCCGGCCTCCGTCTGCTTCCGCGAGATCATCGACGGCGAGCTCTGGCAGAAGAACTCGCCCTCGAAGTTCCAGCTGCCGCTCCTCCTCGGCAAGGACGCCGCAGGCAACGACCTCGTGGTGGACCTCGCAAAGCAGCCGCATCTGCTCGTCGCCGGCGCCACCGGCCAAGGCAAGTCCGTGTGCCTGAACTCCATCATCAACGGCCTCCTCATGTGCCGCACGCCCGAGCAGCTGAAGTTCATCATGGTCGACCCCAAGCGCGTGGAGTTCACCTCCTACAACGCCCTTCCGCACCTGCTCGTTCCCGTCATCAACGACACGAAGAAAGTCATGTTCGGCCTCCGCTGGGCCGTCGTCGAGATGGAGAAGCGCCTCAAGATGTTCCAGCGCGCCAAGTGTCGCAACATCGTCGACTTCAACAACCGCAAGACGATCACGCAGCCGGACATGCTCGGCGGCGAGGAGACGACCGTGGGGGGCAATCCCGACCTGCCCCGCACCATTCCCTATATCGTCATCATCATCGACGAGGTGGCTGACATCATGCAGGCCGCGCAGAAGGAGGTCGATCCCCTCATCGCCCGCCTCACGGCCCTCGCCCGCGCCGCCGGCATCCACCTCATTCTTGCCACGCAGCGCCCGGACACCAAGGTCATCACCGGCACCATCAAGTCCAACATCCCCGGCCGCGTCGCCTTCAAGACCTCCAGCGCCATCGACTCGCGCACGATCCTCGACGCCCAGGGCGCAGAATCCCTCATCGGCAAGGGCGACATGCTTTTCAAGCTTTCCGACGGCCGTCTCCTCCGCGCACAGGGATCCTACATCTCCGACGAGGAGATCGAGCGTATCCTTGCCTTTATCGGCGAACATTCCAACCCGCAATTCGACGAAACCCTCACCAAGCGTCTTGAAAAGATCAAGGAGGCCGACCCCGCCGAGGGACTCGACGGAGACGACAGCGACGGTTCGGACGAATCGGAGGAACCGCTCGCCGCCGCCTCGGCCAACGGAATGCCTGCCCCCGCAGGCATGACACAGAGCAAGGAGGATCAGCTCTACCGCCGCGCGCTCGAGGTCCTTCAGGCCACCAAGCGCGCTTCCACCTCGCACCTCCAGCGCCGCATGGGCATCGGATACAACCACGCCGCCCGCCTCATCGACCTGCTGGAGGAACGCGGCGTCATCGGCCCCGCCAAGGGCGCAGGCCCGCGTGAAATTCTCCTTGATCCCGAAACGCTCCTCACCGGCGGCACGTCCCCCGACGCCACCGCCGACGGCGAGGGTGTTCCGGTCCACCCCGACAGCAACCGTCCTGACTCCGACTCCCTTCCGCCGGACGACGACGACCCGTTCGGAGCCACCCTTTAACCACGAACCACGAGACCCAAAAATGAACACCTCATTCGGAGAAACCCTCAGAGCCGCCCGTGAAGCCAAGGGCCTCACCACCTCGCAGATCGCCTCGAAGACGCGCATGCTCGTCCAGATCGTCGAGGAAATGGAAAACGAAGACTTCCATCGCATCGCCGCGCCAATCTACGGTCGCGGATTTGTCAAGCTCTACGCCGAATGCGTCGACCTCGATCCATTGCCGCTAGTCAAGGAGTTCATGGACATCTATGAAGGACGCCGTGCGCCAATTGTCCGGACGAGGGACGTGCCCGTGCAGGCACCAGCATCTATGCCCGAACCGATTCCCGAGCCGCCGCCCGTCGTTGTTCCTCCGCCCAAGCCTGCACCGGAACCTTCGCCCACGCCCGAACCTCTCCCCGAACCGATTCCCGAGCCGCCTCCC
>CAMNLN010000054.1 GCA_946543025.1 uncultured Verrucomicrobiota bacterium | reverse complement strand
CGCATCAAGGCGGCGCTCCCGATGACGACCGTCCTCGCCTGCACGATCCCCGGCGCCTCGGCGGCGCTCAACGCGGACATCGCGGCGTGGTGCGGCACGGAGGCGGACGTGGAGGCGGTCGACGTCGCCGGACTCATCACCTCGTCGCAGACGCAGGCGCAGTGCGACGCGGTGGCAGCGGCGATCAAGGCGAAGCTGATGACGCTCGCGACGGCGAACGGCAAGAACAATCCTTCGTCCTGGACGCGTCCGGCGGTCACGCTCGGCGCGGAGAACAACGTCCCGGCCGCCTACCTCGCCGGGTTCACGCGCGTCAGGTCCATCGAGCCGACGTCCTCGCAGGGATACGCGCAGGACCTCTACGCGATTCCCTACGCCTATGCCCCGGCGATGCAGGAGACCGGCATCGAGAGGGCGGGCTACTACATCGAGCTCGTGCGCCGGGATACGGGCGCGCTGCAGGCGCTCTGGGTGGACATGGACGCGCCCGGCCCCACGTGGGCGGACGTGGCCCTGCCCGTCACGTATGCGCAGCGCAAGCAGAAGACCGTCACGAAGCTCCACGTGTGGAGCAACTTCGGCGGCGTCTCGCAAGTGGCGGCGGACGACGATACGGTGGAGGGCTACATCGAGTGGGGGCCGGGTAGCTACAACGCCAACGACAGAACGGACAGCGACGTCATCGCCGAACCGTGGGCCAAGGCATACGGTTTCAACGACACTCTCGACACCAAAGGCGCGAACGGACACGCCTGTTTCCAGATCATGCGGAAGTACGCGACGCCAGACGGCGTGCTGCCCGGCGAAGTCCTTTTCGCCTACAGCAACTGGGGCAACACCTCGGGGGCCAACAACGCGATCGGCATGGGGACGCTCGCCAACTACGGCGCGGGCGGCTATACGACGTCCAAGTCGCTCGACTGGACGTTCGTCTACGGCAGCACCACCAGCGACGCGGCCAACATCTCCGGCCACGCCTACTCCTTCATCCGCATCGACTTCTGGGTGAAGTACGCGGCACCGCCCACGCGCGCCGGCATGGCGGACTACGCCTGGACGGGCGCGACGGACGCGGCGTTCGCCGCCGTCGGCAACTGGGCGAAGGACGGGACGCCCGCCGCGTCGCTCGCCGGCAGCACGATCCTCGTCCCCGACGGCGCGACCCCGACGTTCACGTACGTCGGCTACGATCCCGTCTCGCTCCCCACCACGACGCTTCTCATGGACGGCACGGCCACCTTCCCGGAGGTGGGCGGCTTCTACCTCTCCACGCTTGACATGGGCGCCACCAGCAAGCTCGTCTACGATCCCACGAAGTTCACCTTCCGTCTCGTCGCGCCGCCGACGTTCGCCTCGGGCGCGAAGATCGCGCTCGCGCCCAAGTACGCGGCGAACACGAAGGGGCGCTTCCTGCTGATGACGTGGGACTGCGGCGCGCTCGACATGGACGCCGCCGCGCTCAACGCGATCTTCGACGCGTCGAGCGCGCAGGGCGCGGACGTGAAGGTGTGGGCCGAGAACCTCGAGGCGGGCGGCGGACGCCTCTGGCTCGACCTCGACTACGCCGCGCCGAAGCAGCGCATCAACGTCCTCTGCACGGGCGACTCCATCACGCAGGGCAGCGACACGTCCTACGGCAACTGGCGCACGGGCCTCATGAAGAAGCTCGCCGCCGCCGGGTACGCGCCCGTCGCGAAGGGCCACTGGAAGGTCCACAGCGCCGACATCTGCGGCGCGGTGATGCCCGACGAGTGGGTGTGGCACTCCGGCATCAGCGGGCAGCGCCTCGTCACGAAGAACGGCGGCGGCACGATCGACGCGATCGAGACCATGCTCGACTGCGCGGGCGACGTCGATTTCATCCTCGCCAAGATCTGCACGAACGACATCAACGCCAACGGCTCCACCGCCGAGGAACTGTTCCCCGTGTGGACGAACCTCGTGTGGAAGACGCTGAACCAGAAGCCGCACGTGAAGTTCATCGCGGGCGCGGTGGTGGACATCGCGTACAGCGAGGCGAAGAACGCGCAGGTGGTTGCGTTCAACGCGGCGATCAGCAACGCCATCGCGAGCGCCATGTTCCCCGCGAAGCGCACGTACTTCGCCGACCTCTACACGCCGTGCTACCGCTACGACGCGCAGGGCAACTACATCGTCGGCAGCTTCCTCTCCGATACGAACCTCCATCCTGACTGGCCGGGCGAGGACAAGATGGCGGATGTCTACTGCGCCGCCATCCTCGGCGCGATCGCGGACGATCCCGGATTCGAGCTTGGCGCGCAGGAGACTGTCACCGAGACGACGAGCGGCTGCGAGAACAACGTCCCCGCCGAGTACCTCGCGGGCATGACGCGCGCCCGCGTGTTCGACATCGCGGCGAACGGCGGCACCAGCCTGGCGATGCTTGGCCACGTGCCGTACGCCTTCGTGAACGACGCGGCGCCCACGGCGAACATCTCCCGCGTCGGCTACTACGTCGAGCTGAAGCGCAGGGACACAGCGCTCGACGCCTACCACGGGCTGACGCGCTGGATCTGGGTGTCGATGGACGCCTTCGGCGGCTGCACGCTCGACGACGTGGGCATCCCGCTCACGACCGTCAACCAGTGCGTCGTGAACCGTCTGCGCGTGAAGACGAACATGCCCGGCATCGAGTCGACGTCTGCCGACGCGAACGACGTGCGCGGCTGGATCGAGTTCTGGCCGAGTACGTACGGCACCGATCCAAGCGGACTTCTCGACGCGCCAGCCAAGACGTTCCGGTGCGACTGGAACGACAAGCGCTCGAACAACATGAGCGGCTGGGGCACCATGCAGGTGCACCGCTTCACGCCGGGCGAGGCGAATCCCGCGATGGTCTTGTTCGCGTTCAACCGCTGGACCGTTTCGGCCTGTTACGAGATCGGCATCGGCAACTTCTCGCATCAGGGCAAGTCCATCGACTGGACGTGGATGGGCGACGCGAACACGCGCGAGAGGATGTCGAGCCTCGCCTACGAGGTGGCGAGGATCGAGATCTGGACGGCGGCGGACGTGCCGGCGGACGCGGCGTTCGTGCGCGTCGACGGCGTCGCGTCGGAAGGCGGCGGCGAGGCGACGGTGAAGGGCGAGGTGGTGAGCTTCGGCGAGGGCGCGGATTCGGCGGCCATCACGCTCGAATGGTCCACCGATCCCGCGTTC
The DNA here is from genome assembly GCA_946543025.1 of uncultured Verrucomicrobiota bacterium. GTDB lineage: Bacteria > Verrucomicrobiota > Kiritimatiellia > RFP12 > UBA1067 > RUG572. The sequence goes on along the minus strand of CAMNLN010000054.1, from coordinate 11,689 downwards.
GCCACGGTGGCGGGCTCCACGAACCTGGGCGTCGTCGCGGAGACCGGCGCGGTGACGGCCACGGCGACGGGCCTCACGGCCGGCGAAACTTGGTACTTCCGCTTCACGAGCGTGAACAGCGAGAACGTGAGCGCGGCGGGCGGCGTGAGCGATCCGCTCGACTACAGCGAGGGCGTGTGGCGTCCGCAGGCGGCGGGCGACGCCTGGACGTCGGTCGCGTGGCTGAAGAACGGCGCGGGCTCGCCCGTCGCGTTCAATCCCGCGTGGTCGGCGCTCTTCGACGGACAGGAAGCGACCAAGGTCGCGTCCGTGCAGGTGCCGGAGCGCGTCGTGGCGGAGCAGGTGATGGTCGACGCAGCCGAGGACTACACGCTCGGCGGCGCGGGCTCGATCGCGTCCAAGCGGCTCGTGAAGAAGGGTGCGGGCACGCTCACGCTCGAGGCGGCGGTGCTCGCCGAGACGCCCAACATCGATGTCGAGGGCGGCACGGTGAAGATCGGCGACGACGCCGTCGTGGGCGCGGCGGGCATGGACGGCGGCACGATCACCGTGAAGGACGGCGGGCAGTTCGACGTCAACTACAACGACACGACGGGCGCCGCGGACCGTCCCCGCGCCCTGATCACCAACAAAAAGAAGTTCGTCATCGAAGGCGACGGCCCCGACGGTCAGGGCGCGCTCATCTCGTCTTCCTCCGCCACGGCTTGGAACAACGCCCTGAACGGCGGCGTCGAGCTGACGGGCGACGCGACGATCGGCGGACAGGGTCGGCTTGAGATACGGAGCAACGCCGTCTCGGGGCCGACCAACGTCGCGCTCACCGTGAAGATGAACAACGGCTACGGCTTCGGCGTCAACTCGGCAATCTCCGTCGGGAAGGTCATCGTCCCGGAGAATGGCAGGCTGAAGTTCGAAAGTGCCGCGCTGCAGATCGACGTCCCGCACGGCTTCGACCTCTCCGGCATCATGAAGTTCTACAACGCCAACCCGACCTGGAACGCGAGCGGCATCAACGTGTACGGCTCGAGCGCGCAGATCGGCAACGACAACAACACGTCGTACGTCAAGACGCCGCTCAACGTATCCGCCGGCGCGACGCTCACGCTGGTCGGCAGCGCCACGACGGTCTACAGCAACGGCGTGGTGAACGCCGGAACGATCAACCGCACCGGCGGCACCCACAATCTGTACGGAGATGCGGTGAACGTGGGCAATCCGCTCCTCAGGACGAACGGCAACATCTACTGGTATCCGTCGACCGTGACGGGCGATTCGCGCGCCGAGGTGACGGGCGGGCAGCTCTGGCTCTCCGGGCGCTCCGACTGGGGCGACGCCGCGCTTGCGGTGACGCTCTCCGGCGGCGGCTCGCTCGTGGTCGGCGCCAACAACGACGGATACGGACTGCCGAAGTTCGGAAAGAACAAGCTGTCTGTCACGGTGGCGAGCGGACATACCGGCACCCTCTACTTGCATTCGGCGGCGTCGGGCTCCATCGACGGAATGACGGTTTCCGGGCCGCTCGCCAACTTCTGCTCGCAGGGGCAGAACGTCAAGTCCAAGCATGGTGGCCCGATCGTAGACCTCCACGTGAACGACCTCGTGGTCTCCGCGACCACCTTCCAGGTCGGCACCGTCAACGGACGCGGCGAGCTGACCGTCACGGGCGAGAACACGCACATCGCCGCCAAGGGACTCTACGCCAACTGGATATCGACGAACTACTACGCGGGCGCGCTGACCTTCAGGGACGGTCTCCTCGAAGTGGGCTCGAACGGCATCAGCGAGGAGTGGATCGACCCGATGCGCACCGTGTTCAACATGGAGAGCGGCACGTTGCGCGCGACCGACAGCTTCTCCATCGGCAAGGCCGGCATGACGGCGTCCTTCGGCAGCCCGAAGAAGGGCGGCCGCGTGACGTTCGACCTGAACGGCAAGACGGTGACGTGGGGCACGGGACTCAACGGCGCGAGCGACGTGACGCTTACGGGCGCGGGATCGTTCGCGCCGGACCGTCCCGGCATCCAGGGCATTGCGACCGGCAAGTGGACGGTGGACGCGACGGGCGGGGCCGACCTCAGGAACGCGGCGGGCTTCGCGGGCGGGCTTTCGCTCGGGGAGAACGCGGCGGCCACGCTCGACATCGCCGGAACGAGCCTGGTCGAGTTCGTCGCCTGGACGTGGCACGACAACGCCTGGAACATCATGCGCCCGCGCTTCGCCGCGGACGAGCCGATGTCGTCGCACGTCGCGACGTCTCTCACGTACTTCAACCGCGCGGCGTCGGCGATCAGGGACAGGAAAGACGGAAGCGGCTCCGGCTTCAACTACTTCGGCGAGTTCTACGTGAGCGAGGCGCAGGCCGGAACGTGGACCTTCCACCACTATGCCAAGACGCACTTCGGCATCATGATCGACGACACCGAGATTTCCAAGCCCGGCGCGAACATCGACACGACCGTGACCAAGGCGCTGACAGCGGGCTGGCACAAGTTCATGGTCTCCGTCTACACGAGCGGGGCCAATGCCCAGATCGGACCCTACAGCGGGGCCGATGCGATCGAGTTCAAGGCGCCCGGCGACACCGACTACACCGTGTTCGACTCCACCACCGTCCCGATGCGTATGCGCCAGCACCTCGGCGCGCGCACGAGCGTACGGTGGCGCAAGTTCGCCAACCCGGGCAACAACCTCGGCATGTACGCCACGTGCGACGAGAGCAAGTTCGAGGCCATTGACACGGTCACGAACACCCTGGCGGCGCTCCACGCGAGCTACGCAACCGGCGTCAACGCGCCGAACGGCGGCGGCGTGGGCCGCTTCGACGGCTACTTCAAGGTGGACAAGGAGAACGCGGGGCAGTGGACGTTCACCGGCAAGTACGGCAACCAGATCGCGCTCGACGTCGACGGCCGCCGTCTCTTCGCCGCAACCGCCAACGACGCGCAGGTCAGCGCCCGCATGACGCTGGCCGAGGGCTGGCACAAGTTCGACGTCCGCGTGGGCAACAATGCGACGAACACGACAGATGTCTCGGGCGGAAAGCTCACCGACGCCGACGGCAACGTCTGCTCGCTCATGTTCCGCGTGGGCGACGGCGCGAACCATTCGTTCGACGAGCGGTACCTGCCGATTGCGTACTCGACGGGCGTCGCGCAGAAGTTCGAGCGGCCCGGCCTTGGCGGCGTGATCGAGCTTGCCGCCGGTTCGTCCCTCACGAACGCGCCGCAGGAAGGCGGCTGGTGTCCGATCTACGGCACCCTCAAGGGCACGGGCACGCTCGTTGGTCCGTTCCGCTTCACCGGTGAGGACAACCGCTGGGAGGTGACCGGACGCGCAGGTTCCCGCGAGCTCGGCCGCGTGGACTTCGCGAATCCCACGCGGGAAACCTTCGCCGGCCTCAAGGCCTTCGACGCGACGTTCACCGGCGAGCCCGGGAGTCCCCTGTACTTCCTCACGTCGGGCGTGGTTACCGACCTGACGGATGGCGACATCGCGGACACGGAGCTTTCGGTGGTTGACTCGGACGGCAACGACTACTCAGAGCTCTGCAGGCTTGCGGTCGTCGAGGGACGTCTCGTGCTCGTCAACGGCTTTGCCCGCGGCGCAACCATCATCATCAGATAGGAACGAGGAACATGAAGAAACACGCAGTGTTGGGATGCCTGGCGGCGCTCGTGACGGCTGCGGTCGCGTTAGCTGCGGAAACCTACGACCACCGGGTGCAGTACCTGGAGTCGAGCGGCACGCAGTACATCGACACGGGAATCATCCCCTCGTGGGATACCACGTTCACGGCCACGTACGAATACCTGTCGACCGTCGCCGGAAGCGCAAACTTCGACATGATCGCCGGTGTCCGCACGACGAGCGCCGGAGCCACGCGCTACTATCCGATTTCCCTCAACGGCGGTCTGCTGAAGGAACGTTACGTGTTCTCGACCGTCGCAAAGTCGACGACCCATCTCGCCCGCATGCGCCATACGATCGTGTTCAACGATGCGAATCACCATGTGATCGTGGACGGAAACGATTTGGGCGCGTTTACCGCGCAGCTTTCCGCCGCCTCACGCACCTGCTGGCTTTTCGGCGCCAATTCCGAGGGCAACGAGCACTGGGGTTCGGCCGCGCGCATCTACGAATGCACGTTCGTGACGAACGGCGTCCCGGCGCGCACCTTCATCCCCGTCGTGGACGAAAACGGCGAGGCGTGCATGTTCGACGAGGTGGAGCAGAAGCTTTACCGAAACATCGGTACGGGTTCCTTCACCGCCGGTCCGCGCACGGACGGAGGCGGCGCGGAGGAGGCGAAGCCCTACTGGTACCTGGTCGACTACCTGGAGGCCACGGGCACGCAGTACGTCGACACCGGCCTCCTCGCCACGTCGAACATGCAGACGGACGTGGGCTACCAGTATACGGAACCCACCCAGAAGTGGGGCGCGATGATCGGCGGCGTGCAGAGCCCGTCGCGCTATTACCCCGTCTCTCTCGCCGCCACGGAGGCGCGAAAGGAACGTTACGTCTACGGCGCTCCAGACCCACCTGCCGTTGCCTACCCTACGCTTCAGCGGCACGAGGTGGTGTTCAACGATGCGGGCCAGAACGTCTCGGTTGACGGCGCGTTGCTGGGCACGTTCAGCACGGATTTCAAGACGAGCTACACGCCGATGTACATCTTCGCGGCCAGCAAGTCGAACGGCGCGGCGGACTGGTTCTCGAAGTCCCGCATCTGGCACTACGACGTCTACGAGAACGGGACGCCCCTGTTGAACCTCGTCCCCGCCGTGGACACGAACGGTATCGCCTGCTTCCACGACCTTCTTTCCGGCACAAACCTGTACAACAAGGGGACGGGCGCGTTCGAGGCGGGGCGCATCATCTCCGAGAACGTTCCGCTTGACCTCGCCGAGCGGACGGACCTCGCGCCGGGGCTGAAGGTGCTTTCCTTTGATGTCCGGCCCTCGTACGGGACGGTGTTCACGCTCGACGAGACGACGGCTGCGACGTACGCCGCCGAAGTGCGCGCGGACGGCGTCTACCTCGTCGCGAAGGAGTCGGCGGGAGACGCGGCGCGCGTCATCGAGGTGACGGGCAACACGGCCATCCAGCTGAAAGCGGACGAAATGCCGACATGCGCGTCGATCCGGTTCTCGGGAATCGTCACGCTGACCGCGGACTGCGACTGGCGCGGACTCGGAACGTTCGTGGTGCCGGCCGGGGCGCTCATCGACCTGCACGGACATGACCTGCAGGTGGCGGGGATCACGTCCGTGCTGAAGGCGGAGACCACCATCACGGACTCCGTGGGCGGCGGCAGGCTGCGCGTGGAAGTGCCTGCGGACGACATCCTCGTGAACGACAGCGTGTCGCTCACCGGCAAGCTCAAGCTCGTCAAGGAGGGCGCGGGTACGTTCATCGCGGCGATGGAAAGCCAGTCGTACGAGGGCGGCACGGAGGTGGCGGCCGGCGTGTTTCGCCTTGTGCCGTCCTCCAGCGGCTACCGGGCCAATGTCGGGCCCGAGACATCCGTCGTCACGGTGGACTCCGGCGCCGTCTTCGACAACTGCGGGGCGTTCTCGTGTGCCTTCAACTACGTGCTGGCGGGCGGCACGCTGATGGCCAGCCGCTCCTCGCGTACAAGCAACCGGCAAATCACCAGCCTGACCCTTGCGGACGATTCCATGGTCAGCAACAAGAGCTTCGGCCTCGTGGGCCCCTCGTACGCCCACGTGGACGTGTTCATGAACGGACACACCCTGCGCACGGAGTTCGTCCGGGGCAGCGGCAACCAGTTCTACATGTACAACACCACCTTCCATGGCGAAGGGCGAATCGCCATCGGCACCAGCTGGTTCCACGTGATGGCGCACGGCGACACCGTGTGCGAGGGACGGAACGTGACGCTCGAGTTCCCCGGCTACAACGGCGGACTCGCCCTTGACGCTCCATTCACCGTCTCGAACTTCATCAACCGCGTTTCCTCATTCCAGGGTGCCGCCCCGCTCACCGTGCTGGGCACTTTAACGCCGCTGAACGACGGACGGACCAAGTTCCCGAACATCGTCATGGCCGACGGCTCGGAGATCGACCTCTCGGGCATGGGGAACGTCCCCACGTTCAACGTGGAGTCGCAGGACTCCTCAGGCGGGCACTTCCTCTCGTTCGCGACGAACGCGACGATCAAGGTGAAGCTCGGCGGGCGGTCGATCTCGGCCGGCACGCCGGTCATCGGCTGGACGGTCGAGACGAAGCCGGACAACCTCGACACGCTCAAGTTCGTCTGCGGCGATGAAGGGCAGGACTACGCCCTGGACAAGCGTGACGACGGCCTCTACGTGGTCAAGGGCATGACGATCATTCTCAGATAAGGAACAGGAGAAAAAAACTATGAACGGACAGAAATCGCAGGGCATGGCGCAGACGCGGCGTGCGTTCATCGGACAGGGCGCGTTCGCGTTTCTGGCTGCGGCGGGGATGGGGCATCGCGCGTTCGGCGCGGAGGGAACGGCGCGGCTCCGGTTCGGCGTCCTCTCCGACATCCACATCACGCGCGGGAAGGGCTCGTGCGACATCTTCGAGAAGGCCTTGACTTATTTCCGCGACCAGAAGGTGGACGCCGTGCTGATCGCCGGCGACATGGCCGACAGCGGGCTCGACTCGCAGCTGCGCCGCGTGGGCGAAACGTGGCGGCGCGTGTTCCCCGGCGACAAGCGTCCCGACGGCGAGCACGTCGAGAAGATCTTCGTGACGGGCAACCACGACATCGACGGCTGGCACTATGGTCCCGCGAAGAAGTTCGGCATCACGAAGGAGAAGCACGGCGACGACATCCTCTCGCTGCACGTGGCCGAGGGCTGGAAGCGCGTGTTCGACGAGGACTATTCGCCGATGTACGTGAAGACAGTGAAGGGCTACAAGTTCGTGGGCGTGCATTACGACCACGACAACGGCTACCTGAAGGAGGGCGCGATCGCCGCGTTCCTCGAGAGCCACCGCAGCGAGCTTGCGGGCACGAAGCCGTTTTTCTACACGCAGCACTTCCACCCGAAGGGCACGTGCTCCGCGCCGTGGGCATGGGGGGAGGACAAGGGCTACTCCACCGCCGCGCTGAGCGCGTTCCCGAACGCGGTGTCGTTCACGGGCCACTCCCACACCCCGATTACCGACGACCGTACGCTCTGGCGCGGCGCGTTCACGAGCGTCGGCACGGCGTCGCTCCGCTTTCTCGTCCTGTTCGGCGGGCGTGAGAACTCCTTCATCTGGGGCGAGAGGGACAACGATTTCCAGCAGATGCCGGCGCTCACCGGACGCGACGCGCAGCAGGGGCAGCTCGTCACGGTCTACGACGACCGCCTCGTGCTCGAGCGCCGCGACTTCGCGAACGACCTGCCGGCGGCGCCGGATTGGATCGTGCCGCTGCCCGCGCACGCCAGTTCCTTCGCCGAGCGGGCCCAACACGCGCCGGTGCCAGAGTTCGCCGCCGGGGCGGAAGTCACGTGCGAGAGGATCAAAGGCAAGAACCGCGCCAAGAAGGCGACGGAGCAGATCGTCGTGACCTTCCCGAACGTGAAGGGGCTCGAGGGCGGCGCGCATGCGTTCGACTTCCAGGTGACGGTGGAGGCCGAGGACGCGGACCGGTCGAAGATCTGGGCGACGAAGCGCGTCTACTCGCCGCACTTCTACTGGGCGCCGGAGAGGGACGACGACACGGTGTCGTGCGTGTTCGCCTGCTCGGAACTGCCGCCGCCGAACAAGGTGCCGACGGTGCGGGGCCGGCGCTTCCGTTTCGCCGTCTCGCCGGCCAACAGCTTCGGCGGGCACGGCAAGGCGATCCGCTCCGACTGGCTGACGGGCGACTTTGGCGTGACGGAGAACTAAAAATGTCAACTGTCACGTCGCGGCAAAACATCTCGTCCGGGACACGGTGCAAGCTGGCGATTCTGCTGGCGGTCGCGACGAGCCTTGCGATGGCGGCGGGCGGCGAGGTCGTCTGGCCAGGCGGCGGCGTGTCGGTGGTCGCGGGCAAATGCGCGAAGACCGAGGTGCGCGACGGCGTCTTGTACGTGACGGCGACGCCACCGGGCCGGCCGAACGTGTGGCCGGCGGCGTACTTCACCTTCCCCAAGACGCGCGATCTCTCGGGCGTGGAGACGGTGGCCGTGACGTTTACCAACTGCTGCGCGGAGACGCTGCGGCTCTGCGTGAAGATCAAGGCCGTCACGGAACAGGGGCAGGTGCCGCAGGGCGGCATGTCGGTACAGCCCGGCGCGTCGCGCACGTACCGGCTCTCGCTCTTCCTCTCGAACTGGATCTTCGACGCGCCTCACGGCCTCGTGGGCCTCAAGGTCAACCCGCCCGTAGGAGGCGCTTCGTCTTTCTCGCTGGAGAAGACGCGGAGCATCGCCGTGTTCCTGCCGGCGGGGAGCGAGAACGTCACGTTCGGCGTCTCGCGCGTGGAGTTGCTGTCGAACGGCGGGGCGCCGACGGCGCAGAAGGTGCTGCGCGCCGCCTCGTTCTCGCCGTGGGTGGACGCGTTCGGCCAGGCGAACTACGTGGAATGGCCGGACAAGGTCCACTCTGCGGAAGAGATCCGGGCGAAGGGCGAGGCCGAGGAGAAGGAGCTGGCGGCGCGTCCGCAGGCGATTCCGGATGCCGACCGTTTCGGCGGCTGGGCGAAGGGACCGCAGCTGAAGGCGACGGGGCACTTCCGCACCGAGAAGGTGGGAGGCAAATGGTGGCTCGTGGATCCTGACGGGCATCTCTTCTTCTCGCAGGGCGTGGACCACGTGGGCAATCCTTCGGCGACGCCCATCCGCGGGCGCGAGCACTACTTCGAGAAGCTGCCGCCGGAGACGGGGCCTACCAAGGCGTTCTGGGGAATGATGAAATGGAAGGCCCTGCGCTACTACTATTCGGACCCGGCGCACGTGCCGTCGAAGACGTTCGACTTCGGCAGCTACAACCTCTACCTCAAGTACGGCGACGACTGGCGCGCGAAGAACGTCGCGGCGATTCACCGCCGGATGCGCTCGTGGGGGCTCAATACCATCGCCGCGTCCGCGACCTCCGTCGCCACGGCGGGCGAGTCGCGCATGCCGTACACGACATGGATACGGGCGAAGTCGCGTCCGATCGAGACGGTGAAGGCGCATTGGGGATCCCTTCTCGACCCGTTCGCGCCCGAGTTCGCGGAGAACGCGCGCAAGGGCGCCGAGGGCCTGAAGGCGTATGCGGACGATCCGTGGTGCATCGGCTTCTTCTCCGGGAACGAGCAGTCGTGGGATTCGTCCGAGACTGGCCTCGCGCGCAAGATACTCGACGCGCCTGACGACCAGCCCGCGAAGGTCGAGTTCCTGCGGCGGCTGGCGGAGAAGGGGATCGCCACGAACGCCGTGCCGGACGGCGAGCTGCGCGCGTTCGGGATCGCCGTGGCGGAGAAGTACTACTCCACCGTGCGCGACGCGGCGCGGGCCGTGGCGCCGAACCTGCTCTACCTGGGCGACCGGCTCGCGTGGGGGTGCCCGGACGTGGTACGCGCGGCGGCGAAATACGCGGACGTCGTCACGATGAACGTCTACGACTTCCAGCCCACGCGCGACCTGCCGCCCGGCTCCGAGGACAAGCCGATCATGATCACGGAGTTCCACTTCGGCTGCTACGACACGGGCTACTTCTACGCCTCGCTCATCCCGGTGAAGGACCAGACCGCCCGCGCGGCGGCTTACCGCGCCTACGTGCGCGCGGCGCTCGACAACCCGCGCTACGTGGGTACGCACTGGTTCTGCTGGCGCGACTGCCCGATCACGGGCTACTGCGGGGAGGGCGCGAACGCACAGTGCGGGCTCGTCTCGATGGCGGACGTGCCGTACGGCGAGCTGATCGGCGCCATCCGCGAGATCGCCGCCGAGCTCTATCCGCGCCGCGCGCGATAGGTGGCGGAACGGCCTTTCCGGCGGCGATTTTCTTTGTGCGAAAGGCCACTTTTTGGTATAATTCAGACATCTAAATTCAAGAGGAAACGAGATGTCCGAAGAGCAGTTGAACGCAACCGAAGCCGCAGCCGACTACAGCGCCGCCAACATCCAGGTCTTGGAGGGCATGGAGGCCGTGCGCAAGCGCCCCGCCATGTATATCGGCGACACGGGCGAGCGCGGGTACCACCACCTGGTGTACGAGGTGGTGGACAACTCGATCGACGAGGCGCTCGCGGGCTACTGCACGCTCGTGGACGTGCAGATCAACCCGGACGGATCGCTCTCCGTGACGGACAACGGGCGCGGCATTCCCGTGGACATGCACCCCACCCAGCATCGGCCGGCCATCGAGGTGGTGCTCACGATCCTGCACGCGGGCGGCAAGTTCGACGGCTCGAACTACAAGGTGTCCGGCGGCCTGCACGGCGTGGGCGTGAGCTGCGTGAACGCGCTTTCGGACTGGATGAAGGTGGAGGTCAAGCGCGACGGCAAGATCCACCACATCGAGTTCTCGCGCGGGCACGTGACGAAACCCCTCGAGGTCGTGGGCGAGTGCGGCGACGAGACGGGCACCAAGGTGACGTTCTTCCCCGACCACTCCATCTTCAGCTGCCACGCGTTCAAGTGGGAGATTCTCTGCAACCGCCTGCGCGAGCTCGCGTTCCTCAACAAGGGCGTCAGGATCCATTTCAAGGACAACGAGGGCGAGGGACATCACGAGGAGACCTTCCACTACGAGGGCGGCATCGACGAGTTCACGCAGTACCTCAACGCGAACAAGAAGCCGCTCACGCCGGTGATCCACTTCGAGGGCGAGGCTCAGGGCGTGACAGGCACGGTGCAGGCCGAGGTGTCCATGCAGTACACGGACACGTACTCCACCATCGAGCAGACCTACTGCAACAACATCCACACCATCGAGGGCGGCACGCACCTCTCCGGCTTCCGCGCCGCCCTGACGCGCACCGTCAACAAGTACGGCCGCGCGATGAAGAACGGCATCAAGGAGAAGGACAACGTCACGGGCGACGACATGCGCGAGGGCCTGACGGTGATCGTCTCCGTGAAGGTGCCGCAACCGCAGTTCGAGGGCCAGACGAAGACGAAGCTCGGCAACGGCGAGGTGCAGGGCATCGTAGACTCCATCGTGAGCGAGAAGCTCATGACGTTCTTCGAGGAGAACCCCGCCGTGGCGGAGACCGTGGTCAACAAGATCATGATGGCGTTCCGCGCCCGCGAGGCCGCGCGCAAGGCGCGCGAGACCGTGCGCAAGGGCGTGATGGACGGCCTTTCCCTCCCCGGCAAGCTGCGCGACTGCTCCGAGCGCGACCCGTCGAAGACCGAGCTGTTCCTCGTGGAGGGCGACTCTGCCGGCGGCTCCGCGCAGGTTGGCCGCGACCGCAAGACGCAGGCCATCCTGCCTTTGCGAGGCAAGGTGCTGAACGTCGAGAAGGCGCGCGTGGACCGCATGCTCGCCAACAACGAGATCCGTACGCTCATCACGGCCATCGGATGCGGCTTCGCGGAGGAGTGGGACATCTCCAAGGCCCGCTACCACAAGATCGTCATCATGACCGATGCCGACGTGGACGGCGCGCACATCCGCACGCTCCTTCTGACGTTCTTCTACCGCAAGATGCCCGAGCTGATCGAGAAGGGGTACGTGTACCTCGCCCAGCCGCCGCTCTACAAGGTGGAGCGCAAGAAGAAGATCG
>CAMNLN010000053.1 GCA_946543025.1 uncultured Verrucomicrobiota bacterium | reverse complement strand
GGCAAAATTTGTCACGCCCCATCTGAAGATGACCACTCCGGCGGCGCCGGCTTCCAATGCGGTCTTTGCGTCGGCCGTGATTTCAGGCGTTGGCAGCGGGGAGGTGTCTTCGTCCGACTTGTAGCCTTGCAGCCCCGCCCAGACCTTTGCGCCCTTGGAGTTCTTCACGAACCACCTTGTCGTGGACTCGATCCAGGAGGTCGTCTTCTTGTAGTTCCCCTTGTAGATCATGGGCACGACCACGTCCATGTATTTGGTGATCGCCGCGTAATCCTGTCCGTAGTAGTGGGGATTGGCCGTCGTTTCCGGCATCAGGGCCACGGAAACGACAAGGCGTGGAGACGTTTGGTGGAGCCGGGTGGCGGCCAGCTTGACAAATTCGGAAACCGCCTCCATGCCGCCGGGCGTCTTGTAGGCCGTTCCAGGGTATCGCACGTAATCGAAATGGATGCCCGCGACGCCGCGAATCCGCGCGTAGGATTGAGCGCGTTTGATCTTTTCGTCGAACAGAGCCGTGTCGGGAGCGCCGTCCTTGACGGGATTGATCCATTTCCCGTTGTAGAACGCCTGCATCCAGATATGGACTTTCAGTCCCGCCGTCTCCGCCTTCGCGAGCCAGTCCTCGACGTCTTTCTGTCCATGCGCCTTAAAAGCGTATTCGTGAAGAAAAACGTCGGTTGTCCCGAAAGAGACCAGCGAAGTTACGTCCACGTCCTTCATGGTCTTGCCGTGCAGCCAGTAGCCGCAACGCTTCATGTCCGCTGACGCGCAGACTGCGGCCAGCATCGCGACTGCGCCGCAAACCAGCTTGAGCATGACGCCCGTTCCCGCTGGGCGAGGGCGTTTCGTTTGCCGAAAAGGAGAGGAAGGAAGATCGCTTTTTTTCATGGCGGGAAAATTATACCACAATCTCGATCTCCAGCCGCCTGGGAGGTTCGGATGTGGAACGCTGCGTTTCTGCCCAAACTCAGGAAACTTCGGTTTGTAGGTTCGGGTGAAATTGCGGTATAATGCGCCCCCCTTGTCTTCTTCGGAGAATATGATGAAAAGCCTTGAAAGAATAAAGAGCGTAGCGGTCTATTGCGGTTCCAGATCGCCAAGTGATTCCGCGTTTGCGGATGCCGCCGTCGAACTGGGTCGATTCATCGCGGAACAGGGCATGACGCTCGTGTTCGGCGGCTCGAGCGTCGGAACGATGAAGACGCTGGCCGATGCGGTTCTTGCCGCCGGGGGGAAGGCGGTCGGCGTGTTCACGACGAACCTTCCGATGTCGTTGGCCTACCAGGGGTTGACGGAACTTGTCGTGACCCGGTCCCTTGCGGAGCGCAAAAAAGAGATGATCGACCGCGCCGATGCGCTCGTTGCGTTGCCGGGCGGCCTTGGGACGCTTGACGAGCTGTTTGACGCCTTGGCGCTACGCAGGGTCAAGACGGGCGGACATAAGAAGCCGATAGGCGTATTGAACGTCAACGGCTATTACGACAAGCTCCTTGATTTCATCATCCAGACCAGAAACGTCGGGTTTTCGTCCAACGCCGCCGCGCAGACCTTGCTTTCCGGAAAGACGCCGGCGGAACTGTTCGAGCGTCTGGCCGGCTCTCTTCCGCCAATGGTTGACGATGCCGCGAAGAAAGGCGACTTGAAGGCGCTTTGGCGCAAGATGAAGCGCAACAAGGCGAAATACGGGATTCCCGGCGGTTCGCCGTTTGCAAATGCGTTCTACGAAGTGGCGCGCTACTATCCGTTGGAATCATGGCGCAAGGCCGGGCGCGAGATCGCTTTTCAGATGCTGATGTGGACAGAGGAGCTTGACCAGGAGATATCCTGGAACCTCGACTGTTCGTCGTTTGACGAATGGGACTGGGCGGAACTTTGCGCGATTAATCCGCTTCTGCTGGGACATCCCCAATGCTCGAAGGAAATGCACCCGCTCGACGTCCTGCATTGCATAAACAATGACCTTCGCTGCCTCGCGTGTGTTGACATGGACGAGTTCATGCCGCAGCTGCTGCCTGAATACGGGACGGAATATCCATGGTCGCCCAAGGATGCGCAGGTCGCGCGCGACATGGGAATCGACGTGTTCGCAGACTGGCTGGAAAGATATGCCCTGACGCGGAAGAACGTCGGCGTCGCAAAGGATGAAGGCGTTTTGCAAGAGTCCCTCGTTCAAGATTCCCTCTTCTGACGCAGGCGCTTGCGCGTGGCGCGCGGATGGAGGGGTTGCGGTTCGTTTCTGTTTGTAGTATCATATCCGTCCAAGGAGCAACAGAGAAGATGAAGACGAACGACGTGCCGTACAAGACATATCTGACCGAAGACGAGCTGCCGACCGCGTGGTACAACCTGCGCGCCGACATGAAGACGAAGCCCGCGCCCCTGCTGAACCCGGGAACGCTGAAGCCCGTGACGGCAGAAGAGCTGGAGCGCGTGTTCTGCAAGGAGCTGGTGAAGCAGGAGCTGGACGATACGACGGCGTACATCCCGATCCCGGACGAGGTGCAGAAGTTCTACCGCATGTTCCGTCCCTCGCCGCTCATCCGCGCCTACTTCCTCGAGCGCGCGCTCGGTACGCCGGCGAAGATCTACTACAAGTTCGAGGGCAACAACACGTCAGGCTCGCACAAGCTGAACAGCGCCGTGGCGCAGGCGTACTACGCCAAGGCGCAGGGGCTGAAGGGCGTGACCACGGAGACGGGCGCGGGCCAGTGGGGCACCGCGCTCTCGATGGCGTGCGCGTTCTTCGGGCTGGACTGCCAGGTGTACATGGTGAAGTGCTCCTACGAGCAGAAGCCGTTCCGGCGAGAGGTGATGCGCACGTACGGGGCGAACGTGACGCCGTCCCCGTCGATGAAGACGAAGGTTGGCCGTGCGATCAACGCGGCGCATCCCGGCACCACGGGGTCGCTCGGCTGCGCGATCTCCGAGGCGGTGGAGGCGGCCGTCTCGCAGGATGGCTACCGCTACGTGCTGGGCTCCGTGCTCGCGCAGGTGCTGCTGCACCAGTCGATCATCGGCCTCGAGGCGAAGAAGGCGTTCGACAAGCTGGGCGTGAAGCCGGACATGATCATCGGCTGCGCGGGCGGCGGGTCGAATCTCGGCGGGCTGATCGCGCCGTTCATGGGCGAGAAGCTCCGCGGCGAGGCGGACTACCGCATCGTCGCGGTGGAGCCGGCGAGCTGTCCGTCGTTCACGCGCGGACGCTACGCCTACGACTTCTGCGACACGGGCCGGGTGTGTCCGCTCCAGAAGATGTACACGCTCGGGCACGACTTCATCCCGTCCGCGAGCCACGCGGGCGGACTCCGCTACCACGGCATGAGCGCGACGCTCTCGGAGCTGTACGACCAGAAGCTCATGGAGGCGCGCGCGGTGGAGCAGACGAGCGTGTTCGCGGCGGCGGAGCAGTTCGCGCGCGTGGAGGGCATCCTGCCCGCGCCGGAGTCCAGCCACGCCATCCGCGTGGCGATCGACGAGGCGCTGCGCTGCAAGGCCGAGGGCAAGGAGGAGACAATCCTCTTCGGCCTCACCGGCACGGGCTACTTCGACATGGTCGCCTACGAGAAGTTCAACGACGGGGCGATGTGCGACTACCTGCCGACGGACGCCGACCTCGCCGCGAGCTTCGCCAAGTTGCCGAAGGTCTGATTTCTCAGCTGCGCTTCGGCTGCTTGAAGACCAGCGCGCTTTCGTCCTTGTCCGTCGAGACCTTGATGCGGCCGGGCACGAGCGTGCCGCGCAGGAGCAGGTCGGCGAGCGGATCCTCCACGTGGTGCTGGACGGCGCGACGCAGCGGGCGCGCGCCCATCGCGTCGTCCGAACCTTTCGCCACGAGGAATTCGACGGCCTTCTTGTCGAGCTCCAGCGTCATGTCCCGCTCGGAGAGGCGGGTGCGGACCTTGGCGAGCTCGAGATCGAGGATCGTGGCCACGTCTTCCTTGCCGAGCTTGCGGAAGACGACCGTCTCGTCGAAGCGGTTGAGAAGCTCCGGGCGGAAGGTGCGCTTGGCCTCGTCCATGAGCTTGTCGCGGAGCGTCTCGTAGGAAGTGGAAGCTGTCTCCTGGGAAAAGCCGAACGCCTTGCCTTCCTTGGCGAAGTCGAAGCCGAGGTTGGCGGTGGCGATGACGATGGTGTTGCGGAAGTCCACCTGGCGGCCCTGTCCGTCGGTGAGGCGGCCGTCGTCGAGCAGCTGGAGCATCATGTTCATCACGTCGGAGGACGCCTTCTCGAACTCGTCGAAGAGGACGACGGAGTAGGGGCGGCGGCGGACGCGCTCGGTGAGCTGCCCGCCCTCGTCGTAGCCCACGTAGCCGGGGGGCGCGCCCACGAGGCGGGAGCTGGTGAACGCGCTCGAGAACTCGGTCATGTCGAGGGCGATGAGCGCCTTCGGGTCGCCGTAGACCTTCTCGGCGAGCATCTTGGCGAGGAGCGTCTTGCCCACGCCGGTGGGGCCGAGGAAGAGGAAGCTGCCGATGGGGCGCTTGGGGTCGCCGAGCGCGGCGCGCGAGCGGCGGAGCGCGCGGGCGATGGACTCGATGGCGGCGGACTGCCCGATGACGGCGGCGTTCAGCTCCTTCTCGATGTTGAGAAGCTTCCCGGCGGTGGATTCTGTCATGCGCTCCACGGGGACGCCGCTGATGGAGGCGACGGTGGCGGCGATGTCGTCCGCCGTGACGACGACGGTCTTCTCCGCGTGTTCGGCGCGCCACGCCTTGACCTTTTCGGCGAGAGCCTTGCGGGCGGCGATCTCCTCGTCGCGGCAGGCGGCCGCCTCGTCGTAGTTCTCGCTCTTGATGGCGGCGGCCTTGCGACGATGGATCTCGTCGATGGCCTCCTGGTCGGCCTTGAGGTCGGGCGGGCGCACCGCCGTGCGCATGCGCACGCGCGCGCCCGTCTCGTCGATGGCGTCGATGGCCTTGTCTGGCAGCAGGCGCGCCGGCAGGTAGCGGGCGGTGAGCGTGACGGCGGCCTTGAGCGCGTCCGGCTCGAAGGTCACGTTGTGGTGCTTCTCGTAGCGCGGCGCGATGCCCTTGAGAATCTCCACGGTGTCGTCCACGGACGGCTCGTTCACGAGGATGGACTGGAAGCGGCGTTCGAGGGCGGCGTCCTTTTCGATGGACTTGTGGTATTCCTTGAGCGTGGTGGCGCCGATGCATTGCAGCTCGCCGCGCGCGAGGGCGGGCTTGAGGATGTTGGCGGCGTCCATCGCGCCCTCGGCGCCGCCGGCGCCCACGAGGGTGTGGATCTCGTCGAGGAAGAGAACCACGTTGCCGGTACGCTTCGTCTCCTCCAGCAACTGCTTCAGGCGTTCCTCGAACTGCCCGCGGAACTGTGTGCCGGCCACGACGCGCGCCATGTCGAGGGAGACGACGCGCTTGTCGCGCATGCGTTCGGGCACCTCGCCGAGGGCGATGGCCTGCGCGAGGCCCTCTACGACGGCCGTCTTGCCCACGCCGGCCTCGCCGATGAGGACGGCGTTGTTCTTCGTGCGGCGCGAGAGCACCTGGATGACGCGCTGGAGTTCGGTCTTGCGGCCGATCACGGGATCGAGTTCGCCCTTGCGGGCGAGGGCGGTAAGGTCGCGGCCGAAGGTGTTGAGCGCGGGGGTCTTGCTTTTCTTGCCGCCCTTGGAGGAGTCCGACGACGCCTGTTGGGCCTCTTCGTCAGGGCGATTGCCGTCCTCGGACTCGGACATGTCCGAAGATGAGGGGTCTTCTTCGGAAGAAGGTTCGTCCGGCGAGAAGGGCGGATCGGCGTCGGCAGACTGCGCGCCGCCGGCGGCGGCATAATGGTCTGCGTCGAGATTGTGCCCGTAGAGGATCTGCGCGGCGACGGATTCGCCCTCGCGGAGGATCGCGACGATAAAATGCTCGGTTCCGACAGCCGAGGCGTGCAGGTGCTGGGCCTCGATCTTGGAGAGCTCGAGTATCTTCTTCGTTCGGGCGGTAAAGGGAATCTCGCCGCGCGTCTTCACCGATTCGCCGTGGCCGATCATCTGCTCCAGCTGGAGGCGGAGCTCGTCTGGATCGATGCCGAGCGCCTCGAAACGGCGGCAGGCCTCGCACGTGGGCATGGCGAGGATGGCGAGAAGGATGTGTTCGGTGCCGATGTAGGTGTGGTTGTATTGCCGCGCGGCGGCTTCCGCGCCGCGCAAGGCCTGTTCGGCATTGGGTGTGTATGGAGTGCTCATGCGTAGGATTTCGTTTTGGACGGGCGGAAATTCTATCAGTTTCGCCGTTGGTTTGCAAGGCGCGCTTGACGGAGCGGGGCGTTTTGTCCTATACTTATGCCGCTCTTGTCCCTATTCCGGGACGGGTTTGCGACAAATGGAACTGACCATGAAAAAGACGTATATGTTATTGGCGGCGCTGGCGGCTGTCTTGCTGGCCGACGCGGCGGCACCGGCGTTCGAGAAAGTGCCGGATGCGGCGCGGACGGCATTGAAAGGCGCGCGCGGCAAACCTGTGCGCAAGGGGTTCGTGTTCGTCAACGGGCATTACCTGCCGCCGCCCTACGTGGTGGCGCGCTACGGCACGGCGATCTTCGTCAACAATGTCCAGGTGACGGGTCAGATCGTTCCGTGGCAGACGTTCCTGTCAACGCAGGCGGGCAGCGCGCCGGCCGCCCCCGCGCCGGCCGCGCCGGCGAAGAAGACCACGGCGATCGACGACCTGTTCGATGACGGCGCCGCGCCCGCCCAGCAGGCCGCGCCTGCGGCGGCCGACGCGGGCGGCGACGCTTTCGTGCCGAACGCGCGGTCGGAGCAGATGCTCAAGCGGATCAACGACTACCGCACGGACGTCAACAAACGGCTCCTGAACGGCGATGCCTGTTTCTTCGGCCGCTACGGGTTCGTCGTCGTGCAGCAACGGCTCTGCCGCAACATGATGGAAGCCCTTCCCGACGCGGTGCGCGATTCGGCGGACGGCGCCGATCTCTACAATCGCATGAGAGGCAGGGGACTCGTCTTCCTCAATGCCAACATCTGCTCGGATCTGATCGAAAACCGCGCGGACTATTCGGCGCTGGTCGAGCGGCGGCGGAAGATGCAGGAGGACGAGGAGGTCCGGAAGATGCTGTCGAACGGCGGACAGGGGATTATGCCGTGAACGAGGCGCTTGCGCGTTTTGCGGAAGCGGCGACCTGCGTGACGGACCCGCAGGAGCTGGAGAAATTTCTCTCCGAGCTGCTGACGCCCGCCGAACTGCACGACCTCGTGCTGAGGTGGGAGCTGCTGGAGCTGCTGGAACAGGGAGTCTCGCAGCGGAAGGTGGCCGAGGCGCTCGGCATCTCGCTTTGCAAGATTACGCGCGGCGCGAAGATCCTCAAGCGGCCCGGCTCGGTCGCGGCACGGGTGCTTGCGCAGAAGAAGCGTTCGGTCCGGAAGGAATGCCATGCTGGAAATCACGTCACCGTCGAACCCGCGCGTCAAGCACGTGGTTAAGCTGCGGTCCTGCGCGTTCCGCGAGGAGACGCGCGAGATGATCGTGGAAGGGTATCGCGAGTGCCGGCGCGCGCTTGACAACGGCTACCGTCCTCACGCGCTCTACCATTGTCCGGAACTCTACCTGAAGAACGAGAACGAACCTGCGCTCGTGGCGGAATGCGCGGCGGCCGGGGCGGAGATTTGCGCCTGCTCGAAGATCGCGTTCCTGAAGATGGCGTACAAGGACCGTCCGGACGGTCTCCTGATGACGGGACCGCACATCACGCGGCGGCTGGAAGGCCTTGAGCTGCCGCCCAATGCGCTCGTGATCGTGACGGAGGCGATCGAGAAGCCGGGCAACCTGGGGACGATCCTCCGTTCGGCCGACGCCGCGCGGGCAAGCGCCGTGATCGTCTGCGACCGCACGACGGACGTCCACAACCCGAACGTGGTGCGCGCCTCCACGGGCACGATGTTCTCCGTGCCGATCGTCGAGGCGACCTCGTCCGAGGCGATCGCCTGGCTGAAGGCGCACGGATTCAAGATCCTCGCCGCCACGCCGCACGCGGAGAAGCTGCATTTCGAAGTCGATCTGACGGGAAATGTCGCCATCGCCCTCGGCGCCGAGCAGTACGGACTGACGGCGGCGTGGATGGATCGGGCGGATTTGCGCGTGCGCATCCCGATGCTCGGCCTGGCCGACTCCCTGAACGTGAGCGCCGCCACGACGATCCTCGTGTACGAGGCCGTGCGCCAGCGCATTGCCGCCGGCATCGACGCGGTACCGCCATTTGTCCCGTGGCACGGCGAGGGACAGCACGACCACTGACGAGGAACGACGCGATGACCGTAGACGAGGCATACGAACGCATCTGCCGGGCCATCGACGCCGGACGCCCGGCGAACGGCTATCTGGTGGTGGGTGGCGTGCGCGGCCTGGGCGCCGAGCTGACAGACCGTGTGCTGCGGCATATCTACGGCGGCGAGGCGGACCTCGCGGCGCATCCGGACATCCACCGTCTCGCGCCGGAGAAGAAGAGCCGTATCATTTCCGTGGACGCCATGCGCCAGAAGATGATCGCCCCGATGGACATGACGTCCTACCAGGGGGGATGGAAGGCAGGCGTCGTCCTCGGAGCCGACCGCCTGAAGGCCGAAGCCGCCAACGCCTTCCTGAAGACGCTGGAGGAGCCGCCGCCGAAGACGCTTTTCCTGCTGCTGACCGAGCGGCCGGAACAGCTGTTGCCGACCATCATCTCGCGTTGCCAGCGCGTAGACCTGCCCGACGCGCGCGCGCGGCTTCTTGACGAGCCGTGGCGCGGGCGCGTGATCGACGTCCTTGCCGCCGAGACGCTGAAGGGGCAGACGGCGCGGGCAGGCGCGGCCGCGCGGCTGGCGGCGATCCTCGAGGAACTGAAGGAGAAGGCCGAGGAACTGGTCGACGACGAGGTGGCCGCGTCCGACGACGGCGCGGGCGAGGAGGCCTCGAAAGACGCGGTCGAGGCGCTCGTCTCGTCGCGCTACCGCGAGTTCCGAAGCGATTTCACCGCCACGCTCATGAGCTGGTTCCGCGACCTGATGGCCCTGCGCGCGGCGCCGCCCTCGCATTCCGCCTACGACGACTCGGGCGCCGCGACGCCGCTCGTGAACGAATCGAAGCGCGCTGTGCTGGAGACGCGCGCGGCGCGGCTGACGCGCGCGGCGGCTTTCGCCAACGTCGAGGCCGTGGAGGAGTTCGCCACGTCGCTCGACCGTAACCTTCCCGAACTGCCGGCGTTGGGATTCCTGACGGATCGGCTTGCGTTCGGAACGGAGGGGAAATGACCGACGCAACGCCTCTCCTGGCGCGCGTGCAGATGCCGGAAAAGGGCGTCTTCGCCGTGCGTTGTCCCCATGCGGGATTTGCAAAGGGGCAGGAGGTGGTGGTGAACCTTGGATACGGGCCGGACCTGGGCACGGTGCTGGGAGTCGAGGCGTACGATCCTGCCGTGCACGGAGCGTCGGTCCCGGGCTACCAGCTGGTGCGCGCGAAGACGGACGAAGACGCACGGACGGCGGCTGCGAACGTGGCGAACGCCCGAAAGCTGCGCGCGGCGTTCCTGCCGCTGGCGCAGGAGGTTGCGCCCGACGTGCGCATCCTGTACGCGCGCCTTTCGCTTGGGCGGCAGCGGCTGTTCGTGTGGTACGCCTGCCCGTCGCGGAGGTGCGACCTCGTGCCTGCGGCAAAGGCGTTCGGACAGCGCGAAAAGTTGCAAGTGTTCGTGCGGCAGCTGGGGCCGCGCGACGAGGTGGGAATGCTGGGCGCGATGGGGCCGTGCGGGCGGCCGTGCTGCTGCGCGACATGGCAGACGCGCTATCCGGCCGGCCTGACGCCGGAACGCGTACGCGAATGCGCCTCGGCGCAGCCGAACGGCATCTGCGGACGTTTCAAGTGTTGCCTGGCGTTCGAGGAATGAAAGACGAAAGGTGAAAAGATGAAGAAGATACTGGTGCTGAACGGGCCGAACCTGGCGCTCCTGGGGACGCGCGAGCCCGAAATCTACGGGCGGACCACGCTTGCCGACATCGTGGCGCTGGTGACGGCGGCCGCGCAGGAGAAGGGGATTTCGGTGGACGCCTTCCAAAGCGACGTCGAAGGCGAGCTTGTGGCGGCGATTGGCTGCGCGCGGGGCGTCTACGACGGCATCATCCTCAACCCGGCCGCCTATACTCACACGTCCGTGGCGCTTCACGACGCCATCAAGGCGAGCGGCGTGCCGACGGTGGAGGTGCATCTCTCGAACGTCTATGCGCGCGAGGGGTATCGCCACGAGTCCCTGACGGCCGGGGTGTGCGCGGGACAGATCTGCGGGTTCGGCCCGGCGGGCTACGTGTTGGCGCTTGAAGCCCTTTCGCGCGGCCGCTGAAAATGGTAAACTATACATTCATTCATGAGGCGAATAGTCGATTTTCTGGATTCGTTCCGCGCGCCGTGGCTGCTGGCCGTTGGCGCAGCGGCCTGCATGTCGTTTTTTGTCGTCTGGTGGGGGGGGCTGAACCAGGACGAGGGCTGGTACCTGTACGCGGCGCAACTGGTTCATGACGGGAAGCTGCCCTACCGCGACTTCTTCTTTACGCAGGGGCCGACGATGCCGTTCGTCTATTCGGTGCTGTCGCCGATCTGGCGGACCGCCGGCTCGCCGCTGCAGGGACTGCTTGGCGGGCGCGTGGTGACGTTGCTGTTCGGTATTGCAACCGTCTTGACGGCCGTGGCGCTTGCGCGGCGTCTCGTGCCGACGGAACGGCGCGGGTTGGCGGGGCTGACGGTCTTCGCCCTGTTGGGGTGCAACCTGTACCATCTCTACTTCACCACGATTCCGAAAACGTATGCGTTGGGCGGCCTGTTTGTCATGGTGGGGTTCTTGCTGCTGGTGCACGGGCTAAAGTCCGTCGCGTCGATAGCCGGGAAGTTTCATCTTTTCGCGGCGGGGTTGTCTTTGGCGTTCGCGTCGGGGACGCGAATTTCGCTTATCTTGATCCTTCCGGTGGCGGGCGTGCTGCTTTTGGCCCGTTTCAGGACGTTTCGCTTGAGCTTCCTGTGGTTTGGCCTTGGCGGCGCGACGGGACTGTTCCTCACCTACGGGTTGTTCGCGCTCGATCCGCCTTCCTTGCGTACGCTTCTGGCGGCGCAGGGTTACCACGCTGCGCGTGGCGGGTTCGACCCGTTCTTTGCGCTGGGTTCGGTCTCGCGCCTTCTGCGCGGTTACGCAGCGTTGGGAGTCCTTGGCGTGGCGGCGTCGTTCCTGGCGCGCGGCGGACGGCCGTCCGCAACTGTGGGCGAGGCGGAAGGCCTGACGCTGTGGGCGCTCGTGTGCGGGTTTGCCGCCGTGTTCCTGCTGCAACTGAGCGCTCCGTTCCCGTACGACGACTACCAGGTGCCGATCATGGGCATGCTGACGGTAGCGGTGGCCGTCTGGTTCGTGCGGTCGCGCGGGGCGGAACCGGCTGTTCCTGCGCGCGAGGCCTGGTTCGTCGTTCTCGTCGCCTGCGGAATCTCGTTCGTCTCGCCGCTCCTGCAGGAGTGGGCCACGTACGCGCAAGATCGTTTCTGGAGCCAGAAGAAGGAGATGACCGAGCTCGCGAAACTTCGCGAGGCGGGACGCGAGATCGAATGCCTCGACCCCGGCGGCAAGACGCTGCTCACGCAAGATCTCTACCTCGCCATCGAAACGGGACGGACCGTGCCGCCTGGACTGGAGATGGGGCCGTTCAGCTATTTCCCCGACTGGCCGACGGACAAGGCGCGCGCCCTGCACGTGATGAACCGCGACCTGATGGCGGAGTTGCTTGAATCGGCGCCGTGTCCCCTCGCGGCCTGCAGCGGCTATGCGTTCGCCGTCACCGCGCCGTCGTGCCGCGAGACGCCGTTCGACGAGCAGAAGCGATTCTTCGGGCTGCTCAAGAAGAACTACGAGCTGGCCGACACGGTGGCGAAGTTCGGCCAGAACGCGACGACCCTCCTCGTGCTGAAACGCCGGGAGGTGAAGAAATGACGGTCTCCGGCGTGAAGGCGCGCGACGCCTCCGGCCTGCCGACGCTTGCGGCGGACGTGCGGAAACAGATTCTCGCGGTCGTGTCGCGGAACGGCGGGCACCTCGCCTCGTCGCTCGGCGCGGTGGAGTTGGCGATCGCGCTCGTCCGCGCCTTCGAGCCCCAGACGGACCGTGTGCTGTGGGACGTGGGGCATCAGGCCTACGCCTGGAAGCTGCTCACGGGGCGGTCTGACCGGTTCGATACGCTTCGGCGCTTTGGAGGAGTCTCTGGCTTTCCGAATCCGGACGAGTCCGTGTGCGACGCGTTTGTGGCCGGGCACGCCGGCGCGGCGCTCGCGGCGGCGGAAGGGCTGGCCGTGGCGCGCGATCGTCGGGGAGGCGGGGAGCATGTCGTGGCCGTGGTGGGCGACGCCGCCTTGGCGAACGGCATGGCGTTGGAGGCCTTGGGCAACTGCACGGCGTTGACGAAGCGGCTGATCCTGGTGGTGAACGACAATGCGTCGGCAACGACGGACTGCCCGATCGACGGGCTTCTCGACGCGTGCGGCTTCGCGCGCCTCGGGCCCGTGGACGGACACGATCTGGCGGCACTCGCGGCGGCGTTCGAGGAGGCCAAGGCGGCATCCCGTCCCGTAGCCGTGCGCGTAACGACCGTGAAGGGGAAGGGATTCCTCCCGGCGGAGACCGATCCGACGGCCTGGCACGGCGTCGGCCCGTTCGATCTTGCGGCGTTTAAGGACGTGAAAAACGTCAAGCCCCTTAATACGACGGGGTGGTCCGAGGCGTTTGGCGCGGCTGTGTGCGCGGCGGCGCGGCGAGATCCGAAGGTCTGCGCGCTGACGGCGGCGATGCGCGAGGGCACGGGCCTCGCGCCGTTCGCGCGGGAATTCCCGGACCGCTTTTTCGACGTGGGCATCTGCGAGGAACAGCTGGTGACGTTTGCCGCCGGGCTCGCGAAAGGCGGCATGAAACCGGTGGTGGCGGTCTACTCCTCCTTCCTCCAGCGGGCGGTGGATCAGGTGATGCACGACGTGTGCCTGATGAACCTGCCGGTCGTGTTTGGAGTCGACCGCGCAGGCGCGGTCGGGGCGGACGGCCGTACGCACCACGGCATGTTCGACGTTCCGATGCTGCGTTGCCTGCCGAACCTTTCGATCCTCCAGCCGAAGGACGCGGCGGAGCTGACGGCGATGGTGGAGGCGGCGCTCGCGCGCCGCGCGCCCGTGGCGATCCGCTATCCGCGCGGTCGCCCCGACCTTAACGACAGGGACTTCAAGGATATTGAGTGGGGACGCGCCGAACAGCTGTCGAATCCCGACGCGCCTCTTCAGCTCTGGGCCTTGGGCGACCAGGTGGCGAAGGCCCTGAAGGTGGCGGGGATTCTGGCCGCGCGCGGCATGGCGGCGGGCGTGGTCAACGCGCGGTTCGTGAAGCCCTTCGACGCCGACCTGCTCACGCGCCAGCGCGCGGCGGGCGCGCGGATCGCGTCGCTGGAGAACGGCGCCGTGGCGGGCGGCTTCGGCGAGGCGCTCGGGGCCGACCTTCGCTTCGGCTGGCCCGACGCCTATGTCCCGCACGGATCGGTGGAAGACCTCGAATCCGCTTACGGTCTGACGGCTGAGGCGATTGCCGACAAGCTTTTAACCTCTAACCCTTAACTAACTTTTATGACTGCGATCCAACATGGCATGCCCGGCGAGTGGGCGAAGGTACGCGGGACGGTCCTGTCCCTGTGGCCGCTGTTTCTTTGCCTCATCGCGCTGGGCGCTTTCGGTGCGGCTCTTGTCTTGGGAAGCCACGTGCTGTCGTTCGCCGGGCTGTTTGTCGTCTCGCTGATGCTGACGATCGTGTTCTGGTGGAAAGGTGTGCGGCGCGTGGAGTCCTTCTTCAAGGGAGCGCGCGGCGAGGAACATGTGGCGGGCCTGTTGGCATCGTTGCCGGCGGGATACCATGTGTTTCACGACTTTGTCGCCGGCGGGCACCATGTCGACCACGTCGTGGCAGGTCCGACGGGGATCTTCTCGATCGAGACGAAGAGCTGGCACGGATCCGTGACGGCGGAGGATGGCGAGATCCTTTTGAACGGGCGCTTGCCGGACCGTGCGCCGCTCGTGCAGGCGACGCGCGAGGCGGCCGCCGTGCAGGCGGCCTTGAAACGCGCGGGCTGGACGACCGGCGACGTGAAGCCGGTGGTCTGCTTCGCCTCGGATACCTTTGCCGATACGCAACGGACGATCGGCACGACGATGGTGCTGAACGCCGCCGGCGTGACGGCGTGGATCGTCGGGTGCCCGAAGATCTTGACGGGCGACGAGGTGGAGCGCGTCGCCCAGCTGATGGAGACCTGCGTGTGAGAACGAAGCGTAAAGAGCAGAGAACGGAGAGAGATGAGCCAATGAGAAAGCTGAATGTCGTTAGTCTTGTGCCGGCAGTCCTGCTCGCCCTCGGCGCGTGGGGCGAGGAGGCGCCTTCGGTGGCCAACCTCAACGTCAAGCCGCAGGAGCATTACGGACGGATCGCCCGAAAAGTGGCCAACATGCTGCCGACCTACCATGTGACGCAACGGCCGCTCGGCGAAGAACTGTCCCAGCGCGCGTGGACGAACCTGGTGACGATGTACGATTACGGGCATGCCGTCTTCCTGCAGTCCGACCTCGACGCGTTCGACCCGATGCAGCGCCGCATTGGCGACGCGTTGCGCGGCGGTGACGTGTCGTTCGTCTATGACATGCACAAGGTGTTCGTCCATCGCTTGGAGGAGTGCGTGACCTACGTGACGAACCTGCTGGAGACGACGGACTTCGACTTTTCCGTGCAGGAGGAGTGCCAGTTCGACCGAAAGGACGCTCCGTGGCCGGCGACGCGCGAGGAACGCGACGAACTCTGGCGCAAGCGCATCAAGAACGAGCTGCTCGCGCAGATCTTGAGCCGCGAGCTGGACGACGAGGAGAAGGCCGCCGGCAAGAAGCCGAAGAAAAAGAAGGACGCGAAGAAG
>CAMNLN010000052.1 GCA_946543025.1 uncultured Verrucomicrobiota bacterium | reverse complement strand
CTCAAGCTCCATCCGACGGACCGCTCCTGGTTCCGTCCGGGGCCGATGGTGGCGTTCTTTCTCTCGAAGCGCATCCGCATGGAAGGCGTGACGTTGAAGGACACGCCCTGCTGGACGGCGCACTTCCGCTGTTGCGACGGGCTGGCCGTCACCAATGTGACGATCAACGCCGACCGGACGATCGCCAACTCGGACGGCTTCTCCATCGACTGCACGCGCAACGTCACCATCGCGGGTTGCACAATCAAGACGGGCGACGACGGCTTCGCCATCCGCGCAAGTTGCAAGCTGCCGGGCCACGCCGAACAGCACCCGTGCGAGAACCTCCGCATCACGAACTGCGACGTCTGGAGCTGCTGCTACGGCGTGCGCTTCGGCATCGGCACGGGGACGGTGCGCGACGCCGTGGTGGAGGACTGCCGTTTCCACGAATCGGCGCACGGCATCGGGTTCACGCCGGCCTGGATTCCCGGAAAGAAGGGCGTTTACATCGAGAATATCCGCGTGTCGCGGTGCGAGTTCAAGGAGTGCGCGCGACCTGTGGAATCCAACGCCCGTTCCGACGACTGGCGCATCCGCGACATCCTCTTTGAAGACTGCCAGTTCGAGTCGCTCCAGCCGATCGCGTTCCATAGCCCCGCGTCGCACCATCCCGAGAACGTCACGTTCCGCAACTGCACGCGCAAGCACCTTGAACGGGTGCGTGTGCGGAATCGCCGGGGATGGGGCGGGAAGCGCTCGAAGAAGTTCATCGAGGGCGGGCCGGTGACGAACCTGCGCATCGAGAACTGCATGCCTTCGGAAGAGGAGAAGAAGACGGGCCTGCTCGTCCTCTCGTTCGACGATCGCAACTTCAACGACTGGCTGAAGGCGCTGCCGCTCTTCGAGAAGTACGGTGCGCACGCCACGTTCTTCGTGTCGGGCCCGATCGACGGCGAGGCCGTGCGCGTGATGAAACGCCTTTCCGAGGCCGGGCACTCCGTGGGCCTTCACGGGCTGCGTCACGCCAACGCCGACGAGGCGCTGGCGAAGAAGGGCGCGGACCTCTACTACAAGGAGGAGATCGAGCCGCAGCGCGAGGCGTGCCGCGTGGCGTACGTCCCGATTCGCTCCTTTGCCTATCCGAACTGCCGCCGCACGGACGAGACGGACGCGTTGTTCCGGAGAAAAGGCTTCGCGCACGTGCGCGGCGGGCACAAGGGCGTCGCTCCCTTCGACCCGAAGGGCGAGAAGCAGGAAGGCCTGAAGCCGATCCACACGGTGGATCGCGCCTTCTTCCCCGCGTCCGAATCGCCCATGCGTTTCCGGCTCGACACGGTCATCGCCGGCGAAGCGTACCATACGGACATCGAGGACATTTTGGCCTGCATCCGCCGGGCGGCGGAGCGCAAGGAGGTGTTCGTACTCACCTCGCACGGCATCTCGCCCGGCGCGAAGGGCATCAATATGAAGACCGAGTGGCTGGAACGCATCCTGGCGACCGCGCGCGAAAGCGGCCTGCGCGCCGTCGGCTTCGACGAGCTTCCCTAGCTGTTTCCGTTAGGGCGATCCCGGTGCGTGTCCGTCATCGGTCGGGCCGGGGCGCATATAGTCACAGGCGGGGCGCGGTGCCATAATGCGCGTCCTTGACAACGAGAGGAGTGCGGAATGAAGAAACAGCTGATGCTGGCGGCGGTGGCGAGTACGCTGGCAGTCCTGACGGGATGCAAGACGGAACAGATGAAGTCGACGCCGTTCTACGAAGGGCACGACGTCGTCTACACGGGCAACCCCGAAGACCGCGTGAACCTCTGGCCGCTCGCCTACTGGCGCGAGCCGGTCGGATCCGTGCTTTGGCCGATGCTCTCGTTTTCGGACGACCATTTCGCGTTTCGCCCCCTCTACTCGCGTTACAAGGACGAGCAGAATTTCCTCTGGCCGTGGGGACAGTATGACGCGAAGACGCAGGAAGGACGCTTCCTCCCCGCCATGTGGGGCAAGGATTATTTCGACCTTTTCCCCCTCGTCTGGAACCACAAGGACTTCCATTCGCTTTTCCCGCTTGTCTACTACTGGGAGAACAGCTATCTGTCGGTCTTTCCGCTCCTCTGGTGGGATGTCGCGGACGATAGTTTCTTGCTGTTCCCCGTCTGCGGACACGACAAGGAGAAGGACTGGCTTTTCCCGCTCTACTATCGTGACGACGACGTTACGCTCGTGACGCCCCTTGCCGGAGCGAACAAGCGAGGCGACAATTGGCTGCTTCCTCTCTATTACTACGGTGCCGACGGGGCGTTCGCCACGCCTGTCTGCGGCCAGACAAAAGACGCGAATTGGCTGCTGCCGATATTCTACAACGATTCAGATTCCTTCGTCTCGCTGTTCTGGAGCGGGCACTGGAACAAGTCTGGCAAACTCGACTGGTGGATCGCGCCACCGCTTCTCACGGAAGGCGTCTGCGACGAGACCGGCACGGGCTTCGACGTCCTGGCCTCGATCGCGGGCGCGCGCTGGGATGGCCCGAAGGGTGCTCGCTGCTCGTGGTTCTTCCCGTTCTGGTACGAGGACAGCGCGGACACGCTCGTCACGCCGCTTTACGGGCAGTCGCGGGACAGCCGCTGGATATTCCCGCTTGTCTATTGGAACGACGACGAGCTTGTCACCCCCCTTTGGTGGCAAGCCGTCAATCGCGAGACGGGCGGGCTGGACTTCGGGACGATTCCGCCGATCTTCGGCAAGATGGCGGACGGCGGTTGGCTCTTTCCGCTTGCCTGGTGGGACGAAACCAGCTTCTTCTCACCCCTCTGGTGGCAAGCCGAAAATCCTTCAACCGGCGCGTTGCAAACATGGATGGTCCCGCCGCTTCTGACGGGCGGCGGCGTGAGCGAGACGGGCACCTCCTACCTGTACTCGCCGCTCGGCGGGTGCAACGAAAAGGCGAGCGGCGTGTTTCCGCTCTGGTACAAGGGCCCCGACGGCTTCTTTTCCCTGCCATATTGCCGACGGAAGACCGAAAAGGGAAGGGTCGGTTATTCCGTGCCGCTTCTGTCGTGGTACAAGTCTTCGGACGACGGTTCGAGCCAGACGCGCGGACTGCTCGGCTTCTACGGACATGACGTGACGGCAAACGGCAATGCGTTCGAAGATTGGCTCTTCCCGTTGTACTATTACGACGGGCGTAACGGCGACTTCCAGACGATGCTGTTCGGACGCAAGACCAATCCCAGGGACGTAGACTACTGGTGGTTCACGCCATTCGTCGGCTCGACGACGGGCGAGAAGGACGGGTTCTGGTTCTTTCCATTCGTTACGTGGGGATCCAACGAGAAGGCGCGGCAGCTCAAGGATATGATGAATGCCGACAATCTTGACGCGTCCGTCGTCGGGAAGGTGCGCAAGGAAAGGGAGTGGAACAAAGGCTGGGTTACGAACAATGTGTTCAGGATAACGGGACGGCAGGAGAGCGAGAAGCTCCAATTCTGCCTAGAAATGGCGGGAAGCAAGCATACGGTCAGCATGGACGGCGGGCAGAACGACAGCCGTCGGGGAACATGGCGGCAGGCGGACATCAAGGAGATGGCGGGCGCATCGTGGCGCGAGGGCAAGAAACGGACCGTCTCGTTCGACGAGAAGGTCAAGTTCGGCAACTCGCTCGTCTTCGGCGGCGAGCGGCAGCGCGTGGTGAACTTCGACTACGACACGAAGGAGAAGGTCTTTGACGGCGAGTTGAGCGAATCGCGGTCGCTGTTCGGGCTGGCATGGTCATCGCGCGACGAGAAGTTCGGCGAGCACACCTATGCGAAGCGGTCGCTTTTCTGGCGACTCTACCACCATGAGGATCTGAACGGCGACTCGACGACGGACATCTTTCCGTTCATCACGCACGACGAGAAGAAGGACGGTTACGCGGAGACCTCGTTCCTCTGGCGTCTCTTCCGCTACGAGAACGATCCCAAGACCGGTACGAGCCTCGACCTCTTCTTCGTTCCGATCATGAGGCCGTAAGGTTATCGGGTTTGCTATACTATCCGCATGGCGTTCAAGAGGCGGATGGCATGGCTTTTAGGCGGGCTGGCGGCGGCAGGGATTGCCGCCTTCGGCCTGTCGTGGCTGCTGATCGATCCGCATCTTGAGGATGCGGAGACATATCCCGGCGGGCTGGTTCTGCGCGACGGCGCGGGGAAGGTTCTGCGCGTCTCTCTCGGCGCGGACGACACGGACTGCCGCCCCTACTACCAGGCCTCGCCCGACGACTGGATCGTCAAGGCGCTCGTCGCGTCCGAAGACCGCCGCTTCTACGACCATTGGGGCGTGAACCTGCCGAGCGTGCTGCGCGCTTGCTTCCAGAACGTGACGTCCTTGCGGCGCGTCTCCGGCGCCTCCACGATCACGATGCAGGCCACGCGGCTCTTCCGTCCGCACCCGCGCACGCTCGCCTGGAAATACGTGGAGGCGTTTCGCGCGATGCAGACGGAGCGTGTGCGCGACAAGATGTGGATCGTCTCGCAATACCTCAACCGCGCGCCGTTCGGATCGAACCTCATGGGCGTGGAGGCGGCGGCGAACGGCTGGTTCGGCAAGCGGGCGAAGGACCTCGGCATCGGCGAGGCGGCGCTCCTCGCGGGCATGGTGCAGTGTCCCTCGCGGTTCCGGCCGGACCGCCATCTCGATCGCGCGCTCAAGCGGCGCGAGTACGTGCTGGGGCGGATGCTCGCGCTCGGCATGATCGACGCGGCCCAGCACACGGCGGCGCGCGCCGCGCGTCCGGAGATCCGGCGCGGACCGCGTCCATTCGAGGAACCATACTTCTGCGACTGGGCGCAACGGCGCGCGGCGCGCGCGGGCATCGTGCGCGGCGACGAGCGGACGACCCTGGACGCCGACCTGCAGGCGCGCGCGCGCCAGGTCGTCGAGACGGCGGCGGCCGGCGGCGTCTCGGCGGCGGCCGTGGTGATGGACGTGCGGACGGGCGCCGTGCGTGCGCTCGCATGTTCCGGGAACTACTTCGACGCGAAGGCCGGGCAGGTGAACACCGCCCTCGCGCCGCGTCCGGCAGGCTCCACGCTCAAGCCGTTCCTCACGGCGCTCGCGATGGACGGCGGCCTCGCGACGCCGGACGAGCGCTTTGCGGACGTCCCGAAGGCGTACCGGGGCTATGCCCCCGCTAACTTCGACGCGTCCTACCGGGGCGTGGTGAAGCTCTCCGACGCGCTCGTCCTCTCCCTCAACTTGCCGTTCGTGCAGCTCTTGCAACGCGTGGGCGTGCCGCGTTTCGGGACGCTCCTCAGGAGCCTCGGCCTTCACCATCTTTCGGACGCCGACGCCTCGTTCGGCCTCGGCATGGCGATCGGGAACGTGGAGGTGTCGCTCGTGGAGCTGGTGGGGGCGTACGGGTGCCTGGCGCGCGGCGGCACCTGCATCGAGCCGTGCGCGCTCGCGCGGGAGGTGTCCGCCGTCACGAACCACGCGCCGTTGCGCGTGTTCTCGGAAGGGGCGTGCGCGCTCGTGACGGACATCCTCTCCGGCGAGGAGCGGGCGTCGACCGCGTTCGGGCACTCGGCGGACGTGCGAACCTCGCGCTTCGCGTGGAAGACGGGTACGTCCGCCGCCTACCGCGACGCCTGGACGGTGATGTGGAACCCGGACTACGTGGTGGGCGTGTGGTGCGGACACAAGGAAGGGGGCTTCGGCGACACGACGGTGGTCGGCGCGGTGGCGGCCGCGCCGTTCGCGTGGGAGCTTGCGCGCGGGATCTATCCGGCGAACGACGGGCCGTGGTACGCGCCGTCGCCCGAGGTCGTGACGCGGCGGGTGTGCGCGGCGAGCGGGCTCCCGGCGGCGCCGGAGTGCCCGAAGACCGAGACTGGACGCGCGCTGAAGGGCCGTTCCTCTGCCGCGCTCTGCGGTGTGCACCGCCGCGGGGCGGACGGCGAGGTGGTGACGCGGCAGGACGACTTCATCTCGGCCTTTGCGGGCACGGCGAAGAAGGCGGCGCGGCTTGCGATCGTCAAGCCGGCGGACGGCGCGGAATTCCATCTTGTGCCGGGAATTGACCAGCAGCGGGTGGTCTGCACGGTGGCGGGCAACACGGCGGACGGGCGGCTCTGGTGGTTTGTGGACGGCAAGCCGCTGGGCGAGACGGCAGGCGACGCGCCGTTCGTCTGGACGCCCGAAATCGGCAAGCATGTCGTCACGTGCGCGACGGCGGACGGCGTGACGGCTTCGGCGGGCTTTACCGTCAGCAAGATCGAGTGAGTCGGATGGAGGGTGCGGAGCTCCGCCGCAAGACGTTGGGTTGGCGGCATGCTTGCGGAAAAGGCTGGAGTTTGATATGTTATCGCCAGGTACGATTGCAGTCAGGCGAGGTCTGCGCGCCGCGAAAGCGGTGCGCGTCGTAATGAAGGAGCGCAAAATGAAGAGATCGTTGACATGTTTGGCGGCGGTGGGAATCGCCGGAGTGATGGCTTTGTCGGCGTTCGGCGATCCGTACATCGAGACGGACGGCTCGCAGTACGTCAACACGGGGTACTTCGTGAACCCCAAGACGAGAGTCGAGATGGATTATGCGCTCCTCGACACGACGCGCGCGCAGCAGCGCATGTTCGGCACGGGCGGACAGGACATAGTCAAGGATTCGGCTGGAAAGGTCTATCTCGTCCACTACGTCAACGGCAGCCTCGCCTATGCGATCGCGCTCACCCAGGAGGGGATGGGGAACACGTGGTGGGGCGTTCCGGCGTCAGGACAATACTACGTGACGCGCGACAGGGTGACAATCGTCGCGGACGCGCCGAGGAAGACGGCAAGTCTGTCCAGGGACGGCGTGGTCGTGGCCTCGCGCACGAACCTCAAGGCCATCACGATGACGGCCCTCTACCCCCTGACGATTTTCGCGACGTGCCACAGCACGGACGCTTCCGCCATCACGACCGATCCGCCCGGGAAGATCCGCCTCTACTCCTTCAGGATATACGAAGACGACAATCTCGTGATGGAACTTCTCCCGCACAGGGAAGGTACGGCGTACTGCCTCAAGGACACGGTGACGGGCCGGCTGTTCCACCCCGAGACGGGCAACCCGCTTTCGGGCGGCGGCCTGGGGCCGGACGACTCCGACACGGTGGTGATCGCGCCCGGCTTCAACGTGACGACGAACGGCCCGCAGGTGGTCGGGACGAAGAACGTGCAGGTCAACGACGGCGTGGACGGCGGCATCGTCAAGATGAATCCCTACGGCACCTACACGGGCACCACGTACCTCACGGGCGGCACATTGTGGACGGACAACCTCACGGGCGGCGGCGTGGGGTCGCTCGGCGCGAGCCAGAATCTCGTGCTCGGCCCCGGCACGTTCCGCTACGACGGGCCGGACGGCGGGCTGTGGAGCGGCACGGTGACGAACACGACCTCGAAGACGCAGGCGACGGTCTTCGACATCCAGAACGACCTCACGCTGCAGGGCAAATGGGGCTGGGATTACGGCGCTTTCGTGAAGACGGGCCCCGGCGCGCTCACGCTCAAGAACACGGCGGGCGGATATGCCGAACTCGGCCGGGAGGGCATCAGCTATCTGGCAGCAGTCTACTACCAACCGTTCCAGCAGTACGACAACGGCGATACGCCGCGCCAAGGCTTCGTCAAGCTGACGGTGACGGAGGGCAAGCTCGTCTTCGGCGGCGGGGACTGGTCGATCGAGCCAATGTCCAACGGCGAAAACCCGCCTGGAACCATCTTCGTGGGCGCGATGACGGTCGATCCGACAGACAACGCGTCGAACGCGCAGGAGAAGGAGGCGACGCTACAGGTGGATGCGGGTACGGTCTGGTTCCGCGGTTGGTTCGGACTGGGCGTGAAGAACGGATTCAGCACCACGACGCCCGATTTCGTGCCGTCCTCGAAGCTCATCATCAACGGAGGAACCACGTACATCACCAACCAGCTTGCCGTGGGCTACTACACGAACACTTCGCCGCAGAAGGATGCGCAGGGGAGGTTCATCCCGCTCCGCACCGCGCCGCGCGTGGAGGTGCACGGCGGCAACCTGCGCGTGTGGGGACAGATCCGCATGTGCGACGCGCCCGGCTCGGATGCGTCGCTCTTCATCGACGGCGGCAACCTGACCGTGCGCGGCGACAAGGACGTCAACGGATCCCATATCCGCTTCGCCCAATCTCTGAACGGCGACCCGACGCTCCCGCGCCATGCCGAGGTGACGGTCTGCACGAACGGCGTCCTCGACATTACGCAGTTCTTCATCGACAACGACCGCACGAACGTGACCGTGAACCTCAACGTGCTGGACGGCGGACGCTTCCGCAACAACCAGATGAGGCTCGCCAACACGCAGGGACGTACCAAGGACTGCACGATGAACGTCCTCGTCGACGGCGGCATCATGGAAATCCGCGTGGCAGGGTACAAGGACTGGATCAAGGGCGACGTGACGAGCGTGCGCGTGGGCACGCACGGCGCGACGTTCAAGGCGCAGAGCTGCAGCTACAACGTGACGGACGAGATCCATGTCTCGCTGACCGCCGCCAACACGCATCCGGACGAGGAGCCGCAGGGCGTGACGTTCTGCGGCGGCGCGGCGTACAACTCCGGCTTCCGCTTCTTCCTGCCGCAGTACTGGGCGGGTCCCACGCGCGCCACGTCGAACGGCATCTGCGAGATGGCGGCGACCGCCGCGTTCCCGGCGGCGACGGACCTCAGGCTGGACGGCACGGGGCGGCTCGTCCTCACGAATGGGATCGCCCACGCGGTCAATTCATTCACGCTCGGCGCGGACAACACGATCGGCACGTCGGAACTGTGGATCTCGCCGGGCACGTCGATCCAGGCGGGCGCGTTCGGCGTGGCGGGATCGCCGGCGCTCGCGCTGAAGCTCTTCGCGGCGAACGGCTCGGCGGCCCCGCTTGCGGCGGCAGGTACGTACACGCTCATGTCTGGCCCGGCGTCGGCCGAGGACGGGCTGCGCGCGATCCTGCGGCGGGCGACGGTCGCCAATCCGGCGGACGGCACGGACTATGTGCTGGACGTGTCCGTGGACGGCGACGCGGCGTCCTTGACGGTGACGGTGGCGCCGGGACCGGCCGCCGTGGCGACGACCAAGGCGTGGGGCAACGCCCAGGGCGGCACCTGGAGCGAAGGCGCGAACTGGACGGACGGCGCGGAGGCGAACGGCGCGGGCGCCGTGGCGGCGTTCACGACCGAGGCCGAGGCGAACGGCACGGCCGTGACCGTGGACGCGCCGAAGACGGTGGGCGGCCTCGCGTTCGCGACGGCGAACGCCTACGCGCTCGCGGGCAGCGCGCTCACGCTTGCGAACGGCGCGTCCCCGGCGACGGTGTCCGTGACGGCGGGCGGACCGACGATCGCGAACGCGCTGTCGTTCGTCGGGAGCGCGAACCTGAACACGGCGGGCGGCACGACGCTCGGCGTCTCCGGCGCGGTGACGGGCACGGGCACGCTCACGGCCAACGCGGACGGCGGCGGCTCCGGACAGGTGACGCTGGGCAGCGCGCTCGACGGCTTCAACGGACGCTTCACGTACAAGGGCGGCATCACGCACGTGAGCTCGCTCGCGTTCGCGGCCGCGCGCCCGAACGCGCTCGAGCTCGGCTGGGGCACGCTCGACTACACGGGCACGGGCGAGACGATCGCGGGCCTCACGCTCAATGCGGGCACGATCTACTCGTCCGTCCTGCGGATCGAGAACGACCTCACGCTCACGAGCCTTGGCGGCGTCGCGGGCGGCCTGATCAAGAAGGGCGCGGGCGACTTGATCTTCAAGGGCAACGGCACGTTCGCCTTCAACAACTTCCAGCACGACTACGACAAGTACTCCTTGTCCGACCCGCAGGGTATCTCCGAGACGGGCGAGCCGCGCGACAACGCGCTTCCATCTATGCTGGTCTCCGAGGGCCGGCTCGTGATCGGCACGAAGGGCGATGACTCCGATGCGCCGCACGTGACGACGCCGCGCGTGTTCCAGGTCGGCGGGCGCACGGTCGACTGGAACAGCTGGGCGAATGGCATCTGCGAGACGTCCGGCGAGGTCGTGATGAACAACGGCACCCTCGACGCGCAATACGTCTGGCTGGGCTATTACTGCGGCATGCCGGGGTCCGTCGACCCCGACAACCTGCCGCGCGCGAAGCTGACGATGAACGGCGGCACGATCCACGCGACCGAGGGCGTGGAGTCGTTGCGCGACTGGCAGGGTTTCCAGTCCGTGCAGGCGGAGCTCGTGCAGAACGGCGGCACGATCCGT
Organism: uncultured Verrucomicrobiota bacterium; assembly: GCA_946543025.1. Classification (GTDB taxonomy): domain Bacteria; phylum Verrucomicrobiota; class Kiritimatiellia; order RFP12; family UBA1067; genus RUG572. The sequence goes on along the minus strand of CAMNLN010000052.1, from coordinate 4,716 downwards.
TCGGACAAGCGCGTCAACTTTGGCCTGCAGGTGACGACGAACGGCGCGACGACGACGGTGACGATCAACGACGGCCTGTTCGAGGCCGGCGAGCACATTTTCATGGGACCCGGAAGCGGCACGGGCACGGGCACGTTCACGCTCAACGGCGGCGAGGTGCGTTGCGACTACTTCCGTGTGGGAGGCCATGCGGCGGCGGGGCGCCAGGAGCTGTACCTGAACGGCGGTACGCTCTACTGCCGCCACATGGACCATGTCGGCCTCGCGAACGCGACGGCGGCGGGTTCGGCGGCGGTCTATTTCCGCGGCGGCGTCATCAAGCCCGGCTACCGGCGCAATTCCGCGCAGGGGCTCACGCTCGGCGGATCGGACGCCAAGAACCAATTCGAGGCCTACGTGGGCGCGGCGGGCGCGATCTTCGACTTCTCCGAGTGGGGGAAGGTTGGCTTCGACTCCGGTATCCTCGAGCTCCGCAACAAGTTCCTGCACGATCCCGACTGCGCAGGGGAGGACGGCGGCATCCTGCTGACAGGCGGCAACACGGTGATCGTCCGCGACACGTCGAGCGGCAGCACGTTCACGGGGCCATTCCGCGTCGCAAACGGCTCCATCCTCGGCGTCGACAACGGCTGGACCGACCTCCTGACGAAGCGGTTCATCATCGAGGCGTCCTGCGGCCTGCGCGCCTCGGGCGGCGTGATGGCCTTCAAGGACATCACGTTCGGCACGGCGGGCGCCACGGAGCCCGTGACGATCGACAGCGTGGCCGGCACGCAGAACGCGGGCGTCTCCGCGTCCGAGCACGTGTCCGTGCTGTCGCCCGTCACCGTGTCGTTCCACCGCGGCGGCGGCTGCTGCAACTTGTACGGCATCCAGGACGGCACTTATCCCGTCCTCTACTACAAGCCCGCCGACGAGGCGAACGTGCCGCTCGAGATGTTCGTGGCGAACGCGCGGTTCCCCGAGAAGTCCTTCTCCTACGTGAAGGAGGACGTGACGAGCGGCACGTACGACGGCTGGCGCGTGGTGAAGGTGACGATCGCGCCGACGGACGCGAACGCGGCCGTGTGGACGAGCGTGTCGGAGGGCGGCGACTGGAGCGAGGGCGCCAACTGGAACGGGGCGGTGCCGCCGGACGGCACGAACGCGCCGGCCTCCTTCCAGCCGGCGACGGCGGCGTCCGTGCCGGTGAACGTGGACGCCGCGCCGACGGTGGGGCAGATCAACCTGCGCGGCACGGACGCCGCGGCGGGCTACTCGCTCGCGGGCGGCGCGATCAACTTCAACCACACGGACTTCCGCGTGGCCCCCGGAATCTTCGCCGAGAGCGGTACGCACGTGGTCGCGAACGACCTCGTGACGGACGATACCTACATCCGCTCGAACGAGACGGACGCGAACGGCGGCAACACGGGCGCGATCGGCATCTACCCGACGAACGGCGCGCGCGTGACGGTGACGGGCACGGTGACGACGGATCCGCAGCGTCCGCTGCGCGTGAACACGCCCATGTCCGGCGGCGGCACGACCGTGTTCAAGGGTCGGATCGCGCAGGGCACGGGCGTGTGGGTGAACTCCGGCACGCTGGAGATGGACGACGTCTCGACGCTCGCCGGCAAGACGCTCACGGTGGGCGCGGGCACGTTCCACTACACCGGCCCGGCTGCGACGACCACGATGAAGCTGACGACGAACCCGAACAACAACAACAACCTCGCCTCTATCCTGCGCATCGACGGCGACCTGACCGTGGCCGGCCAGTTCAACACCGTGACCGGCGGCGTGATGAAGACGGGCCCCGGCAGGCTGACGATCTCCTCGTCCGGCGCGGCAACGACCACGATCGGCCGGAGCGGACGCAACACGCAGTGGAACAACACGAGCGCGGCCTACTACTGGCCGGCCAACGGCGACTCGTCCACCATCCAGGGCAGCGGCTCCCTCTGCATCGACGAGGGCGAGGTGTGCCTCGCCGGACCGAATGCGCTGTTCCACCTCTCCAACAACGGCACGGGACTCGACAGCTTCATCGGCGCGAACAACCGCGGCTGGGGCTACACCACGAACTACGCCGCGCTCACGATCCATTCCGGCACGGTACGGGGCGGCTGGCTCTACCTCGGACACACGTTCAACCACGGCAAGGACGCGAACGGCCATCTCATCCCGACGTACTCCGTCTACAACCAGTACGGCGGCGACGTGACGCTGAGTGCGTTCTGCTTCTGCTACGACCTCTCGGACTTCGACACGGCCTGTCAGGCGACGGCGAACCTGTACGACGGGACGCTGACTAACCTCGGCGTGATGCGCTTCGGGCAGACGTACAACAAGACGGGCGTCAACCCGCCGCACGCCACGTTCAACGTGTACGGCGGCACGTACAACCATCTTGACATGTCCGGCACGAAGGGCACGCGCATGGGCTATCTCGGAAATGCCGACAACGGGAAGCAGACGCTCAACCGCGCGTGCGACGCGACGCTCAACATGTACGGCGGGTTCTACAACGAGACAAACTACATCTACATGGGCTGCAACGGCAGCACGTCGCGCCTCAACCTCCACGGCGGCATCCTGAAGGCGGAGAAGATATTCCTCAGCACGAGCACGTCCGGCAACTACTGCTTCTTCGCGGGCGGGTCTGCGTACATCTACTGGAACGGCGGCATATACGCGCCGGTGGGAACGGCGGCGGCAGACCGGACGCTGACGGGCCTCACAGAGGTGCTGGTTTCCACGAACGGCGCCGTCGTGACAACGGAATACCTCGCGGGCGACACCTACACGATCGCCCAGCCGCTCCTACACGATCCCGACCTGGAAGGGACGGACGGCGGCTTCGTGAAGAAGGGCGCGAAGCCTCTCGCCCTGACGGGTGCGAACACGTATACGGGCGACACCGCGGTGGAGGCGGGGACGCTCTCGATTCCCGCAGGGGCGAATGCTGCGGCGCTCCCGGCGGATTCCGCCGTGACGGTGGCCGAGGGCGCGACGCTGGAGATGGCGTCTGGCACGGCGGCGCGCGTGGGCGGATTGCGCGTGGACATGTCGGGTGCCGGCACGATCGCGGGCTTTGCGCCGGCGGCGGACGGCAAGCTGTTCGTGACGGGCGTGGGCGATGGCGCGCGCGTCGGGCGCGTGCTGCCGCTTGCGGTGACGGACGCGGTGCAGCCGTCGAACCTGGCGCGCTGGCCGGTGTTTGTCGACGGCGAGCTGGACGAAAAGGTCTGCGGCCGTGTGCGTAACAATACCATCGTGCTGGAGGCTCGGGGCGGCATGGTCATCACGATCCGGTAGGGCGAGCCGTCCTCGGCGAGCCGCTGCCACGGGAGGACCGCGACAAGCGCGGCGCTTGCGCAAGGTGAATCGGAAGGGAATGCTGAATGATGACGAAAGTTGCGGTTGTGTGCGCTATGGCCTTGTTTGCGTACATGCGGGGACAGGCCGGTTCCGTGTTGGACATCACGTTCGGGCGCGTGTGGGAGGGACGAAAAGTCTTTGACGCGGAACTGCCGTTCCCGAAGGGCGTTTCGTTCCTGCCCGCAGCGCACTACGCGGCGAAGGTGGAGTCGCTTCCGGCGGAACTGCGGGTGGAGGACGCCGCGGGCAACGTGCGAGCGCGCTTTGCGGCGCCGGCGGACGTCGCGCCGCCGTTCACCCTGCACCTCGCGCTTGCGTGCCGGCACCGTCCCGCCGTGTTTACCGAGAAAGGCGGCAAGCTCCGCCTCTCGCGCATCGACGACTGGCCGGAGGGATTCGACCCGCGTCCTGCGGCGAATCTCGACTCTCTCAGGGTGGTGCCTGGCGGCGGCGCGGGCGCGGTCGCCGCCACGCTTTCCGCGGGCGTCGGGCAGGCGGACGTACGGTTCGTCACGCGCGGGCGGCAGGGCGCTCCCTACCTTGAGGGCGGTCGCCTCTTCTTCACGTTCAGCGCGCGCTTCTTCGGCTCGGCGCTCGGCGTGGGCAGCCTCGACCCCGCCGCGCCCGAGAAGGGCGTGCGCTACGAAGGTCTCATCCTGTTCGACTACGGAGACGGAATCCTCCGGAATGACGTGGCCGCGCATCTCTTCCTCGACGACGAGACAGGCGAATGGCGCGGTTGGGCGTGCAATTTCTCCACGGGATCAGACGGCGGGCCGAAGGGGCTCGGCGGTCGGGCGGAGGGCGGCGTCAATGCGGTGTGGACCAGGGAAAATCCCCTCCACGGCTTCCATGTGATGCGCGCGAAGCCGCTGGGGCTTTCCGGCATGAACGAGGATCCCTGCGGCGTGTGGGACGCGAAGGCGGGGAAATGGCGGCTTCTCGTCTCGGCGTTCACGAAAAAGGGGATACGCGCGCAGATGCTCGAGTCCGACCGCTGGGACGGCGGTTTCGCGCCGATCACGAAGACTGTGGCAGAGGATTCCACCGGCACGACGATCGCGTGCATGGGAGGCGACTTCATCTGCCTGGCGGGAAGCGTGGACCGCGCGTACTACGTCTATTCGTATCCGTTCCTGGAGATGCGCGGGAAGATGAAGCTTGAACCGACCCCTTGGGGTGGCGCGAAGGGTTGGCCGCATGGCCGCGGATGGCCCGCCCTCGTGGAACTGCCAGCCGGTGCGCGACACCGCCACATCCTGCTCACGATGGACCGGGTCAACTTCCCCGGCATGCCCAAACCCAACTGGACCTACGGCACCCTCTCCATTTACGTCGGCAAATAGGTGCCGG